>JBJTPC010000155.1:0-7636 GCA_046074905.1 Gammaproteobacteria bacterium | reverse complement strand
GAGGCCGTCGAGCACGGTAGGATCGCGAGACAGCGCGCTCGAGGGGTTCAGCAGCCAGCGACTGGCCGCGGGGCCGTTCTGGGTGATGCCCTGCGTCCGCACTTGCTGACGGAACCCGAACAATCCGGTCACCACGTCCAGTCGCGTGCCGGACCAGGCATAGCGTAGCTCCTGGGTCAGTTGCTGCTGCTGGGACGGGTTGTTCACCTTCGTGAAGATCGGCAGGCCGGTGAAATCACGATCATTGGCGGGCTTCCAGTCCCAGGACCGCCAGGCGCTCACGGAAGTGAGCGTGCCGGCGCCCAGCTCCCAGCGCACCCGCACCGAGGCACCGCCCAACCGATTACCCGCCGAGAGGGCGGCATCCACGTCCGTCAGCCGGTCGAAAGCGTTCGTTGATGGCACGGCGTAGTTCTGGGCGGCAGCCAGTGCCGCGTATTGGCGGTTGAGTGCACGCTGGGTGGCACCGGTGCGTACGTGGATCTGCGCGCAGCACTCGGGATTCTGTTTGCTGTAATCCGCTGCCAGCGTCACGTCGACGCTGTCCGCCGGCCTCCAGAGCAGCGTCCCGCGTACACCCAGATTGTCCTGGGCATTGATGTGCCGACCCGTGGCAACGTTGCGAATCGTCCCCTGACGATCGGTGGCGGACAAGGCCAGTCGGGCGGCGACGGTGTCGGCCAGGGGTCCGGAAATGGCGCCCTTCAGCTGCCGGAAGCCGAAGTTGCCGAACGACAGTTCAGCGCGCGTTTCATGGTCGAAATCCGGCTGGCGGGTGGTCAGGTTGATGGCGCCGGCCGTGGTGTTCTTGCCGTAAAGCGTGCCTTGCGGGCCGCGCAGCACCTCCACTTGTGCGACATCGAGGAAGTCCAGCGTGGCGGTCGCCACGCGGGAGTGGTAGACGTCGTCGATGTACAAGCCGACGCCCTGTTCAATGCCATCGTTGGTCAGGCCGAATGGCGAGCCGATGCCACGGATGTTAAGCGCGGTGTTGCGCGGGTTCGAGGAATAGAACTGCAGCGTCGGTGCTATCTGCTGCAAGCGACCGATGTTGAAGGTGCCGGTGCTCTCGAGGTGCTCGCCGCCGACCACCGAAACGGCGAGCGGAATCGCTTGTGCGGATTCCTCGCGGCGGCGGGCGGTGACAACCACCTCCTCCGGAGCTGACTCGACAGGCACCGCATCGGATCCGGGGGGCGGAAATCCCGTGGTGTTTGCTGCGGCGGTCGTGCCGCTCAAGAAAGCCATCGACATGGCAGCGACAAGGGTCAGTGTCTGGCCTGGACGGGGATGCATGCGAGTTCTCCTTGGGGATGTTGCTCGATGCCTCCGGTGGTCCGGTCGGCGCTGGCAGGGATCGGGTTAGTGGTTCAATGCGGTGCGATGCGTTGCTTTTCGGTGATTTCCAGTTGCACCACGCGTCCTTCGTGGACGGTAATCGTCACCTGTCCGAAGCGCACCCGGCCCAGTGCGTCCCGGATGGCAGCCAGGCATTCCTCGAGGCGGCGCACCGACTCCGGATCCGTGTGTGGAGAGGCTGGTCGCGTCATGGGTCGTCAAGCCGGAGAGGTGAACGCGTGGAAACGGCGCGGGACCACATGGACGGTGGTTCCGGTCGCGGGTGGCTGCCGATGCGCTTCGAGGTCGATCTCGAGCAGGGTATCGGTCGCGAGCAGCATGCCCTCGACACGCCAATGGCCACCCTTGCGGAATACATGGTCGACGCGGACAGCGGCGCCACCCTCCTCGACCAGCGCGAAGTCATGGGGTCGCACGTGGCGTCCATCGGGCAGGCAGTTGGATTCGCCGACGAAGGTTGCGACGAACTCCGTCGCCGGGTTCATGTAGACCTCCTCGGGTGTACCGACCTGCTCGATGCGTCCCTGGTTCATCACCACGACGCGGTCGGCCAGTTCCAGGGCCTCCTCCTGGTCGTGGGTCACGAACAGCGACGTGAGGCCCATCTCGCCGTGCAACTCGCCCAGCCAGCGTCGCAAGTCCTTGCGTACCTTGGCATCGAGGGCACCGAACGGCTCGTCCAGCAACAGCAGGCGCGGCTCGATGGCGAGGGCACGAGCCAGGGCGACCCGCTGGCGCTGACCACCGGAAAGCTGGCTCGGGTAGCGCTCGCCAAGACCCTCCAGTCGTACCAGTCGCAGCAATTCCGCCGCCCGGTCGCGGATGGCCCGGCGCGAGGGGCGCTGGCGGGTGGGGCGCACGGTGAGCCCGAAGGCGACGTTCTCGGCAACCGTCATGTGGCGGAACAGGGCGTAGTGCTGGAAAACGAATCCCACCCCCCGTCCGCCGACGGGTGTTCCCGAAACGTCCTCGCCGTTGAACAGCACCTGGCCGCCGTCCTGGAACTCGAGGCCGGCGATGATGCGCAGCAAGGTGGTCTTGCCCGAGCCCGAGGGACCCAGCAAGGCCACGAACTCCCCGGGCCGGATATCCAGGTCGATACCGTGCAGCACGGTCTGCGCTGCGAACCGCTTGGTGATGTTTCTCAGGCCGATCAATGTCCACCCCTCCGGTGCAGTTCGAAACGCCACTCGAGGAACGACTTCGCCACCAGCGTGACCAAGGCCAGCATGGCGAGCAGCGATGCCACCGCGAAGGCGCCGACGAAGTCGTATTCGTTGTAGAGAATCTCCACGTGGAGCGGCATGGTGTTGGTCTCGCCGCGGATATGTCCGGAGACCACCGAGACGGCGCCGAATTCGCCCATGGCGCGCGCATTGCACAGCAGCACGCCGTACAGCAGGCCCCAGCGGATGTTCGGCAGGGTGACGCGGCGGAAGATCTGCCAGCCGCTGGCCCCGAGCGAGACGGCGGCCTCCTCGTCCTCACGCCCCTGTTCCTGCATCAGCGGGATCAGTTCGCGGGCCACGAAAGGGAAAGTAATGAAGACCGTCGCCAGCACCAACCCCGGCACGGCGAAAATCACCTTCAGGCCATGGGCTGCCAGCCACGGGCCGAACAGGCCAGCGGCTCCGAACAGCAACACGAACACGAGACCCGAGACGACGGGGGAGACCGACAGCGGCAGATCGATGAGCGTGAGTAGCCACTGCCTGCCCGGAAAGGTGAACTTGCAGAGCGCCCAGCTCGCGGCGACACCGAACACCAGGTTGAGCGGCACGCTGATGGCAGCCACCAGCAAGGTCAGGCGGATGGCTGCCTGCGCATCGGGTGAGGCCACCGCGCCGGCAAACGCGGCGAGACCCTTCTCGAAGGCCTCCGCAAACACCACCACCAGCGGCAGGAGCACCAGCACCGCCAGTGCCAGTAGCGCCAGCGCGATGAGCGAACGCCGCACCCAGGGGCTTTCCGTGGTCACGCGCTGCCCGTTCATTCACCCAGTCTCCGGCGACGACGCACCTGCCATGCATTCAGGGCGAGCAGCACCGTGAAGGAGGTCGCCATCATCACCACGGCAATGGCGGTGGCCGCTTCGTACGCGTACTGCTCCAGCTGCGTCACCACCAGCAACGGGGCAATCTCGGTCCGTCTCGGCATGTTGCCGGCGATGAAGATCACCGAACCGTACTCGCCGACGCCGCGTGCGAAAGCCAGTCCGGTACCCGTAACCAGGGCCGGCGTGATGGCGGGCAGCGTGACGCGCAGGAACGTCCGGGCGCGGCCGGCGCCGAGCATGGCGGCGGCTTCCTCCGGTTCGCTGCCGAGATCGGCCAGCACTGGCTCGACGGTGCGCACCACGAACGGCAGACCGACGAACATCAAGGCGAGGACGATGCCGGTTGGGGTATAGGCGATCTGCACGCCCAGCAGCCCGAGAGGCTGGCCCAGCCATCCACCCGGCGCATACAGTGCCGTCAGGGCGATGCCGGCGACGGCGGTCGGGAGCGCGAACGGCAGGTCGACGAGGGCACTGCAGAAACGCTTCAGCGGGAATGGATAGCGGACCAGCACCCACGCCACCAGCAGCCCGATGACCGCGTTGGCGATGGCAGCCAGCGCCGCGGTACCGAAGCTCAGTCGGTAGGCAGCCAGCGCGCGCGGCGAGAAGGCCACGGCCGCGAACTCGGCGGGACCCATGCCGGCCGCCTTCAGCAGCAGGGCCCCGATCGGAATCAGCACCACCCAGGCGAGCCACGCCAGCGTGATGCCCAGCGTGAGCCCGAAGCCCGGCAGCGGTGAACGCAGGGCGCTCATCTTCCGGTGTGGATCCGGTCGAAGACACCGCCATCGGCGAAAAATCGCTGCTGGGCGGCGGCCCAGCACCGAAATCGCGGTCGATGGTGACCAACTCGGCAACGGCGGGAAAGCGGTCACGGTAGCGGGCCGCGACGGCGGGATCGCGCGGCCGGAAATGATGCCGCGCAGCGATCTCCTGTGCGGCGGGCGTGTACAGGAACTCCAGGTAGGCTCTGGCCGCCGCCTCCTGCCCCTTGCGCCGGGCATTGCCCGTGACCACCGCCACCGAGGGCTCGGCCAGAATCGACACGGAAGGGACGACGATCTCGAAGTCGCCCGTCCCCAGCTCCTCGATGGCCAGGAACGCCTCGTTTTCCCAGGTGAGCAGCACGTCGCCGATTCCACGTTCGGCGAAGGTCGTGGTCGACCCTCGGGCGCCGCTGTCCAGCACCGGGACCTGCCGGAACAGGCGCGTGACGAAATCTTCCGCCGCCTGGTCGCTGCCGCCACGCTTCTGGCCATACGCCCAGGCGGCGAGGAAATTCCAGCGGGCGCCCCCGCTGGTCTTCGGATTCGGGGTGATCACCTCGATCCCCGGGCGCACCAGGTCGGCCCAATCGCGGATACCTTGCGGATTGCCCTTGCGGACCAGGAAAACGATGGTGGAGGTGTACGGTGCACTGTTATCGGGCAGGGCCTGCTGCCAGTTGCGGTCCACCAGGCCCGTACGTTCGGCAATGGCATCGATGTCGTAGGCGAGGGCGAGGGTGGCGACATCGGCGTCGAGCCCGTCGATGATGGAGCGGCTCTGCTTGCCCGAACCGCCATGGCTCATCCGGAAGTTGACCTGCTGGCCACTCTTCGTCTGCCAATGGGTCGCGAATGCCGGATTCAGTTCCTGATAGAACTCCCGGGTCGGGTCATAGGAGACGTTGGTCAGGGTCACCGTACCGGCGCCGTCCGTCGGCGACGGTGCGCAGCCCGTCAGCCATCCGGTGACCGGCAACAGGATCAGCAAGGACCACCATCGGTTCATGAAAACGGCTCCGGGGAGAGGGCGGGCAAGGAGGCTAGCGCCCGGCCAGTTGCGGGCGAAACTAATTCTTAGTTATATCGACCAAGTTAATCAAGAATTACGACAGGACGATGACGGAGACGCTGCCGGCGTCGCCCTCGGGAATCGGTCTTCGCGACGGGAAGTTCAGTCGCTGCAGGCGGCCAGCAGACGTTCGCCAACTACCGCCCGGCGCCAGCCACGCAGGCAGGGCAGGTCGACCGCGGACAGGTCGCCGCCCGCCGTGGCTGACAGCCGCGCCAGGATACGCAGGTCCCGTTGCGTGGCCAGCACTTCCGGTGCCATGGCCAGCTCGCTGCCAATGGTACGGACCACCTCCGCGAGGCGGACGGCCAGCGCTTTCTCGGCCGGGGTCGGGCGGGCGTCTTGCCGCTGTACCAGTCCCGCCAGCGAGGCGCTGTCGCCGCTGGCAAGCGCGGCGAGGATTTCCGCGCCGAGTTTCTCCAGCGTCTTGTCCTGCAGCAGTCGCAGCTGGCGCAATTCCTCCAGGTCGCGGGCCCCGCGACGGGCCAGTTCACGCAAGGCGTCATCCGCGAGCACCCAACTGCGCGGCAGGTTCCGGCGCTGGGCGCGTGACTCCCGCCACGCGGCAAGCGCCCGCACGCGAGCCTGCTCCCGCGGTGGCAGGGACTCGGTGCCTTTGAGTCTTTGCCAGGCCTCTGCGGGGTTCACGGTGAGCGGGAGGCTGGCCAGCGTGGTGGTTTCCTCGGCGAGCCAGGCGAGGCGGCCCAAGTCGCCGAGGCGGGCCAGCAAGCGTCCTGCCAGCGGCAGCAGGTGGCGAACGTCATCGGCGGCGTAGTGCAGTTGTGCCGCACTGAGCGGCCGCCGCAGCCAATCGGTCCGGGCCTGGCCTTTATCGAGCGTGATCCCGAGTTCCTTTTGAACCAGTTCGCCATAGCCGGCCTGGGGTGCATGTCCCACCAGCGCACCGGCAACCTGCGTGTCCAGTACGGGCGTCAGCATGCCGCCGAGCAGTGGCGCCAGCACCTCGAGATCCTGACGAGCCGCATGCAGCACCTTGGTGCGCCCGGGATCGGCCAGGCACTGGAGGAAGGTCCCCAGGTCGAGACCGGCCAGCGGGTCCACCAATTGCGGTTCACCGCCATCGCAGACCTGTATCAGCGCCAGTTCTGCCGCGTAGGTCCGCTCGCGGACGAACTCCGTGTCCAGCGCCAGTCGCGGCGCGACCTGCCAGCGAGCCGTGAGCGCCTCGAGGGCGGCCTGGTCGCGGAGCAGGGAAGGGGCGGACGTCTCGACGGGGATGGCGGACACGGAATGGAGCTCGGCAGTTAGACTAGGCGCAGTATGCACGGCTTGCTCCGACTCTTCCTTGACCTGCTGCTGCGACGTCGCGGACCGGAGGATCTTCCGCACTCCTGGGTCCTCTGCGCGCTCGTGTCCCTGGCAGCCGTGTCCGCGAACGCGCTCTACGTGTCGACGGCGGTGCCCGATGGCCATTGGGCAGTGCGCACCGTGGTGGACTTCGCCGCCGGCGCAGGCTTCCTGGTGGCGGTGCTGGCCCTGTTCGGCCACCTCGCCCGATTCGTGCAGAGTTTCACTGCACTGGCGGGAACCGGCGCATTGCTCAGCTTGCCGGCGCTGTTGCTGCTGGGTTTGGCGCAGACCGGCTGGCAGCCGCTGCAGGGGGTGCTGAACCTCGCCTTCATGATGCTGCTGGTGGCTTCGCTGTTCGTCACGGAGCACATCTTTCGCCGCACGCTCGAATGCAGCCGCTGGCGCTCCGTTCCACTTACCCTCGCCAATTTCCTGCTGTCGGTCAGTGTCGCGCAATGGCTCGACCGCTGGCTGCGCGCCGCCTAGAAAGATCCTCCATGCACGTTCATATCCTCGGTATCTGCGGCACTTTCATGGGTGGCATCGCGGCCCTTGCACAGGCCGCCGGCCACCGTGTCACCGGCAGTGACCGCAACGTCTATCCGCCGATGAGCACGCAGCTCGAGGCCCTCGGTATCGGTCTCACCGAGGGTTTCGATCCCGCCCAACTGGTCCCGGCGCCCGATGTCGTGGTGGTCGGCAACGTCATGAGCCGTGGCAATCCCCTCATCGAGTCGGTGCTGGACGGCGGGCTGCCCTATGTTTCCGGCCCGGCGTGGCTGGCCGAGCACGTTTTGCGGGGGCGTCATGTCATCGCGGTGGCCGGGACCCATGGCAAGACCACCACCACCAGCATGGTCGCCTGGATCCTCGAGCATGCCGGCCTGTCGCCCGGATTCCTCGTCGGCGGGATCCCCGCCAACTTCGGGGTCAGTGCCCGCCTCGGTGCGGGTCGCCACTTCGTGGTCGAGGCGGACGAGTACGACACGGCGTTTTTCGACAAGCGCGCCAAGTTCGTGCACTACCACCCGCAGACTGCCATCCTCAACAACCTCGAGTACGACCACGCCG
>JBJTPC010000154.1:0-3113 GCA_046074905.1 Gammaproteobacteria bacterium | reverse complement strand
ACCTCAGGCCCGAGTCGATCGAAGTCGCCGAGGCCGACCAGCACTACCGGCGCTTGCCGCTGCCGTGAGCCGAGCGCGTGGACTTCGCCGATCCGGGCACCGAACTGTCCTGCGGCGAGCACTGCGCGAGCCGCCTCGCTCACGCCCAGGGCACGGGCGAGTCCCGCGGGAGCCACATGGCGGAACACACCCACCACGATCAGGTCCACCGGCGCCTCGTCGGGCGGGCCGCAGTACACGTCCCTGCGCGGGTGGGGCGGCGGCTCGAGACGCGGCGCCGCACCCGCAATCGGCGCGACCCATTCGGCCAGGAATCGCCAGCGATCCGCGGCCGGCAGCTGCGCCCAGTCCGTCGGGGCCATGGCCCGGGACCCGGTTGCGGCGCGGCGGGCGACACCGCAGCGGGTCAGGCGCGGAAACCGTCCACCCCGCAGGAAGGCAATCACCGCCCGGGCGGCGGCCGGCAGATTCGGCAGGCTGCCGTGGCCACCGTTGATCGCCACGCAGGCGTGTCCGTGGGCGGCGGGCGCAGTGGCAGAGGGCACGGTCACTGTCCCGTCGCCGGCCCGGGTATGGCGATCGCGACCGTCGGGCATCTTGCCGGCGGCAGTCCGGTGACCCGTACCCGCCACGCAACCGAGACGCGTGGCGGCCGGCAGGACCACCCCCGCGGGGGTGTCCGCCGACGTCAGTGCGGCGAGGGTGGTCAGCGCCGGCCACGTGGCGAGCGGCGAGACGCGCAACTCGGCGGCGGAGTGATGCAGGTCAAGCCATGCGAGTCGCCGGACCAGCGGGTCGTCGCCCTGCAACGCGCGCTGCGCCGCGCAGCTGCCGCGGAAGGGCGTGCCCAGCGTGACCACGCGGTCGATGCGGTGGCTTTCCGGGTCGAGTACGGTGGCGGCCGTTGCCACCAGACCGCCGAAGCTGTGGGCCACGAGGTGCTGCGGCCCGGTCGGCTCCCTGGCGAGGTGGGCCAGCAAGCGCTGTGCCGTGGTCGCGGCCGGGTGACGCCAGTCGTAGGGCCAATACGCGACGCGGAAGCCGGCGTGGCGCAGTCGCCAGCGCAGTCCGAGATACACGAAGGGCAGTGCGGCGATCGCGCGGCAATCCTCCGTGTCGGGCAGCGCGAGTCGCGGCAGGTCGCCCAGCGCAATGGCCACGGGGTTGAACCAGAGGGTATGCCCGGCAGGACGGGCCGGTCCCAGCGTGCTCCCGAGCAGTCCCGGCAGGATGAGCACCCGCGGACTGTCGCGCCGCAGGGCGGGCGGATGACCCAGTCGCCTGGCGAGAGTCAGCCACTGGCGATAGGCGGTCGGGCCCAGCAGTTCTTGCCAATGGTGGCGTGCCGAACGGGAAGCGTGTCGCAGGTGCCGTTCGAATGCGGCTTCCAGCGGGTCCTGGCCCGCCTCCGGCAAGGTATCCAATGCCAACCGTCCCCGTGCGGGTCGCGGTCCCGCCTGACCCGGGCAGCAGGTTCGGCGCGGCGGGCGCGGGGCTGGTGCGCGCGCACCAGCCCCTTGGCAAGTTCGCTGCCCGTCTCAGCCCGGCAGGGCGAAGACGCGCCGCAACTCCTCGCCCGTCGCGGCAATGCAGTCCGCCGAATCCTGACCCAGGCCGAGGAAGCCGTGGATCTGTCCCGGGTACTGGCGCAGGGCGGTGGGTACACCGGCGGCACGCAGGCGGCGCGCATACTCCTCGCCCTCGTCACGCAAGGGGTCGTAGCCCGCACTGACCACCATGGCCGGAGGCAGTCCGGCGTGGTTGGCCGCGTGCAGCGGGGCGAGGTCTGCGGGCCACGGCGCCTGCAGGTGACCGGCGTAGTGATTCCAGAACCAGACCATGGCGGCATGGGTGAGCAGGTAGCCACGCGCGTTGTCGACGTAGGAAGGCCAGGCACCCGGCGCGTCCGTCACCGGGTAGTACAGCACCTGGTAACGGGGCAGCGGTCGGCACATCGCCTGCAGGCGCAGGCACAGCGCTGCGGCGAGATTGCCGCCGGAGCTGTCTCCCGCCACCACGAATCGACCGGCATCGAGCCCGGTGTCGGCAGCAGTTGCCTGCAGGGACTCCCACGCGGCAACGCAATCATCGATGGCGGCGGGATACGGGTGTTCGGGTGCGAGACGGTAGTCGACCGCGACCACGACGCAGTCGCCGGCAACGGCGAGCTGGCGGCAGATGAGGTCGTAGCCATCGAGCGTGCCGACCACCCATCCGCCCCCGTGCAGGTAGACCAGGACCGGGGCCGGTGCATCGAACACGCGTGGACGATAGATGCGGACGGGAATCGCGCCGGCCGGGCCCGGCAGCAGCCGGTTCTCGACGGCGGCCATCTCGGGTCCTGCCATCTTCGGCAACTGCAACTGGCGTGCGGCCTCGACCGACAGCATCTCCAGCGGCGGCACCCGCAGCGAGGCCAGCAAGTCGAGCGTCGCGCGCGCCTCGGCCGCCAATGCCGGGCGTTCCCCCATCGTGTCCATGCCATGTTCCTGTCGATGTCCGGTCGCGGTCGATGGTAGCGCAGTCGCTCTCCGCGCATAATCGCCGCCCATGTTGATTGCTCCCCTTCCGGATGGCCCGCTCGACCTCGTCGGCGATGTGCATGGCGAGTTCGCGGCGTTGCAGTGCCTGCTGGAGCGTCTCGGCTATCGTCCCGACGGGCTCCATCCCGCCGGTCGCCGACTGGTGTTCGTGGGCGATCTGGTCGATCGCGGGCCGCAGAGTGTTTCGATGCTGCGCTGGATCCGACCCTTGCTGGCGGCGGGTCTGGCGTATTGCCTGATGGGCAATCACGAACTGAATCTCCTGCGTCGCGACCGCAAGCATGGCAACGACTGGTTCTTCGGGCCGCCCTCGGCCGAGGCATTGGCGCACTTCGGGCCCTGCGAATGGCTGGAGCCCGATGACCAGCGATGGGTCGACGAGATGCTGGAGCCGCTGCCGCTGGCGCTGGAACGCAAGGACCTGCGCGTGGTGCATGCCTCGTGGTGCGCGGACAGCCTGCGCTGGTGCCGGGAACGGATGGCCGCCGGGGATACGCGACCGGTGGCGGAGTGGTATGCGATGCTCGAGGCCGAGGTCGACGCACGCGCCGCGGCGCTGGGCCTGACAGC
>JBJTPC010000153.1:0-5653 GCA_046074905.1 Gammaproteobacteria bacterium | reverse complement strand
AGGCGATGTTGACGATGCGCATCCAGCCGGTCCCTGCACAAATTGGCGGGATTGTAGCAACCGTGGTTGACACCGGGTGTGCCCTTGGCCACGCTTCTTCCGCCATGACCGTGCTCGAACTCTCTCCATCACCGCCGGCGCCTTCCGCCCGGTTGGCCGCAGCCCTCGAGGCCGCCGAAGCCGCTGCGCGGGTCATCCGCGCGCTCTACCAGCGCAACCTCGCGGTGGAGGTGAAGGCGGACAAATCCCCGGTGACGGAGGCGGATGTCGAAAGCGAGCGCGTCATCCGCGCCATCCTTGCCGCGCGGTTTCCCGAGGACGGGTTCTTCGGCGAGGAGACGGGCACGGAGCGCCGCGATGCGGAGTACCTCTGGCTGGTCGACCCGATCGACGGGACGAAGGCCTTCGTGCGCGAGTATCCGATGTTCAGCACGCAGATCGCGCTGATGCATCGCGGCCGGCTGGTGCTGGGCGTGTCGAGTGCACCTCTCTACGGCGAACTTGCCTATGCCGAGCGGGGTCAGGGCGCCTGGTTGAATGGCCGCAGGCTGCAGGTCAGCGCCATCGACACGGTGGAGGATGCGGCGCTGTCCGCCGGCAATCTCAAGACGCTGGCGCGCAGTCCGCAGTGGTCCGCCTACGGCGCGTTGGTCGCCCGGCTGGGCCGCATCCGCGGCTATGGCGATTTCCTCCACTACCACCTGCTCGCCGCCGGCAAGCTCGAGGCGGTGGTGGAGAGCGACGTGAACATCCTCGACATCGCCGCCCTGGTCACGATCGTCGAGGAGGCTGGCGGTCGCTTCACGGACCTCTCCGGTCGCGAAGTGGGGCTCGAGACCACCACCGTGCTGGCCGCGAACCGCGCGCTGCATGCCACGGTGCGCGAGGCCATCGGCTACGGCTGAAGGCCGCCGCTGGCCTGCCCCGGCCGCCGCCTCGGACCACTGGCGGACCCGCCCCGGCGGAACGGCGCCTCAGTCCTCGAGGAACACCAGGTGCCCATCGACGCGATGGGCCCGCAGCGGCACGCCATAGAGTTCGCTGAGGCGACCCGCCTCGAGCACCTCGGCGGCCGGACCGAAATCCCACTGCCCGTCACCATAGAGCAGCAGCGCCACGTCGGCGTAGCGTGCGGCGATACCGGCATCGTGCAGGGTGCTGATCACGCAGTCGCCTGCATCCACGCGCGAACGCAGCAACTGCAGCAACTGCCGTTGATGGCGCGGGTCGAGGTGGTTGAGGGGCTCGTCGAGCAGCAGCACCCGCGGATCCTGCGCCAGCACGGTGGCGAGTTGCGCGCGCCGGCGTTCGCCTCCGGAAAGCGTATGGATCTCGCGGTGCTCGAGGCCGCCGAGGTCGCAGGCCTGCAGCGCATCGCGCGCCGCCCATTCGTCCGACTCGCCTTCCCAGTCCCAGAAGCCGAGATGCGGATGCCGGCCGGCAAGGGCGCATTCAAGCACCGTGGCCGGGAACGCCTCTTCTTCCACCTGCGCGAGCAGACCGAGGTGCCGGGCGCGTTCGCGAGGCGCCCAGCGGGGCAGGGGGCGTCCATCGAGACGAACCTCGCCCGCGGCGGGGGCGCGCAAGCCGGCCAGGGTGTGGAGCGTGAGCGTCTTGCCGGCGCCGTTGCAGCCGAGCACAGCCATCAGTTGCCCCGGTTGCACCGCGAATTCCAGATCCGCCACGAGCGGCGGCCCCGGGGTACCGGGACGGGCAACGGTGAGTTGATGGGCGCTCAGCATCGGTGCGGTCAGGGCTGCAGCCGCGAGACCTGCCACGGGCCGCCCACGAATCCGGGGCTGCCGGCGAGGTCGGTCGGCGTCAGCGTGCGTTGCCAGCGGGCGCGGTCGTGCAGCCGGAAGGCCGCCTCCACCCACAGTTCGGCATCCTCGATCCAGAGGCGGTAACCGCCCCAATGCGGTGGCCGGGGCACGGGATAGTCTTGCGCGCCGCCATTGCCCCCGAGTTCCTCGACCGGGGTGCCGAAGCGGCGAGCGGTCGCCTCCAGGGCCTCGCGCAGGGCGGATCGTTCCGCCACCGGACGGCTCTGCTGGCTGGCCCAGGCGCCGACCCGGCTCTGCCAGGGGCGACTGGCGAAATAGGCATCGCTCTCGGCGGTCGACAGTCGAGTGACCGGGCCCTCGAAGCGTACCTGCCGATGCAGGACATCCCAGTGGAACAGCACGGCGGCCCGTCCGGTGGCTGCCAGCTCGAGTCCCTTGCGCGACTCGTAGTTGGTGAAGAAAGTGACGCAGCCCGGCTCCGCCTCCAGCCCGCGGCACAGCACGATGCGCGCGGCGGGGCGGCCATCGGCCGCCACCGTGGCGAGGGTCATCGCATTGGGATTGGGCTGGACCTTGAGCCGGGTCGCCTCCGCCAGCCAGTCGATGGCGAGGGGCAGGGGCGAGGTCGGCAGCGGGTCCGGCAGCGGGGCGGTCGAAAGCAGTTCCATGCCCGTGATGTTAACCCGCTATTGCCAAGCCGCTGCCGGGCAACGCTAAATACCGAGGACGGTACGGGGAGAGCGACGGTTTGGCACCGGCAGACGAAAGAACAGGGCAGGACACCCCCGGGACACCGGGCGACCTGGCGGCCATCCGCGAACGACTCTCCGCCTTGGACCGGCAATTGCTGGAGACCGCGGCGGAACGGCAGCGCCTGTCGGGGGAAGTGGCCCGCATCAAGCGGTCCACCGGCTATCCTACGCGCGATTACGCCCGCGAGCGAGAAGTGCTGCTGCGGGCGGCCGCACAGGGTGCCGCGCTCGGCCTGCCGCCGGGCCTGGCCGACGGCATGATGCGCCTGCTGATTCGCGCCTCGCTGACCACGCAGGAGCAGGCCCAGGTGGCGGCCCAGTCGACCGGCACCGGCAAGCGGGCGCTGGTCATCGGCGGTCACGGCAAGCTCGGCGCGTGGTTTGCCGAGTTCCTCCACTCGCAGGGCTATCACCTGACCGTCGCCGACCCCAGTCCCGCCCCCTTGCACCGCCCGCAGGTCGCCGAGTTCGCCCGGGTGACCTGCTGGGAAGAGGCTTGCGCCCCCGGCGCCGGGCCCGATCAAGACCTCGTGGTCGTGGCGACGCCCCTGTCGATTACCGCGGAGGTGCTGCAAGCGCTGGCGCGACGGCCGCCCAGCGGCCTGGTGTTCGATCTCGGTTCGCTGAAGACGCCCTTGCGGAGGGGGCTGGAGGCGCTGGTGGCGGCCGGCTGCCGGGTGACTTCGCTCCATCCGATGTTCGGTCCCGACACCGAACTGCTGTCCGGTCGGCACCTGGTATTCATCGACCTCGGGCATGCCGCGGCGCTGGCGGAGGCGCGAGCCCTGTTCGCGGCCACCATGGTCGAGCAGCGGGTGATGTCGCTCGACGACCATGACCGCGTGATGGCCTTCGTGCTCGGTCTGTCGCATGCGGTCAATATCGCCTTCTTCACCGCGCTGGTGCAGAGCGGCGAGAGTGCGCCGCGCCTCGCCGAGCTCTCCAGCACCACCTTCGACGCGCAGCTCGAGGTGGCCAAGCGGGTGGCTGCCGAAGATCCGGCCCTGTACTACGAAATCCAGGCAGCCAATACGTATGGCGGCGAGAGCCTCGGTACGCTGGCGGCGGCCGTGCAGCGGCTGCGCGAGAGCGTGGCAGCCCGGGATGTCGCCGCGTTTTCTGCGCTGATGCAGGAAGGGCGCGACTATCTCGACAGCCGGCTCGGTGCCGCCACTGCGGTGCCCCGCCCATGAGCCAGGACGTCGCGGCGCTGCAGGAGCGAATACGGCTGCTGGAGGCGCGCCTCCGCGAGTACACCACCGAGGCCAAGCTCAACCAGCAGGGGCTGCGCCGCGTGCAGGAGCAGGAGCTGGAGTTGCTGCGGGCCGCATCGCTGGCCGAGTTCCTGCAGCGTGCCACCACCGGCCTGAAGTCCGCATATACCCTCGATGCAGTATCGCTGGTGATCGAGGACCCGCAGCACGAGGTGCGTCATCTGCTCATCGGCTCCGGCGACCATCCGAGCGAAATGCCGGGCGTCAGTTTCGTCGACACGCTCGCCAAGTTCACGCCGCAACTGCCGGCCCTGCAGCGACCCTGGCTCGGGCGGTTCGTGCGCCCGGACCATCAGTTGCTGTTTCCCGGCGCCGCGGGACTCGAGAGCCTGGCGCTCCTGCCGCTGCGCCGTGGACATCGCTCTACCGGCGTCCTCGCCTTCGGCAGCCGCGACCCGGAGCGCTTCACGCATCGCCTCGGCAGCGATTTCCTGGCGCATCTCGCGGCCGTCGCCGCAGTGTGCCTCGAGAATGCCTGCAATCGCGCGCGCGTACTCAAGAGCGGCTTGTCGGACTACCTGACCGGCTGGCATACGCGTCGTTACCTCAACTCGCGCCTGCGCGAGGAGCTTGCCCGTGCGCAGCGCCGCGGTACCTCGCTCGCCTGCCTGATGATCGACCTCGACCACTTCAAGACCGTCAACGACTCGTTCGGACATCTGGCCGGCGACGAGGTATTGCGCGAAGTGACGGCGCGCATCGAGGGCCTGATCCGCGCCAGCGATGTGGCGGTGCGCTTCGGCGGCGATGAGCTCGCGCTGCTGCTGCCCGATACCGATGCCGACGCGGCGCGGGTGCTGGTACGGCGCATCCAGGCGGCGCTGGAGGCGCCCGTGGAGTTCGGGGCGGACCGTTCCTGGCCGGTCACGCTCTCGCTGGGGGTGGCGGCACTGCAGCCGACCCGCGCCGAGCCGGACTACAAGGCGCTGGCCGAGCGCCTGCTCGCCGATGCCGATGCGGCGCTCTACCGGGCCAAGGAGGCCGGTCGCAACCGGCTCGTGGTGTTCGGGGATCCGGCCTCGTCCGCCTGAGGCAACTCAGCCGCCCGGGCGTCGTGCCCGCGCGATGACCAGCAGCACCCAGGGCACGCCAATCAGTGCCGTCAAGGCGCCCACCGGCAATTGGCGTGGCGCCACCACGGTGCGGGCGGCGAGATCCGCCAGCACCAGCAGGCTCCCGCCGGCCAAGGCACTGGCCGGCGCCACCAGGCGATGGTCCGTGCCCAGCAGGCGGCGCATGGCGTGCGGCACCAGCAGGCCGACGAAGCCGATGCTGCCGACGGTAATCACCACCAGTCCCGTCAGGACACTGGTGGCCAGGAAAAGGCCCAGCCGCAGCGGCTGCACCGCCAATCCCAAGGCGCGCGCCTGCAGTTCCCCGCGTGCCAGGACGTTCAGCGGACGCCCGACCGCGATGGCCAGCGGCAGGGCGAGGCCGAGCGCGATCACCAGCGGCCAGGGAGAGGTGGCGAGCGAGAGATCGCCCATCAGCCAGAACAGCATGCCGCGCAGCTGGCGCTCCTCGGCCAGGGCGAGCAGCAGGCTGACGAGGGCACTGGCACCGGCGGCAACCACGACGCCGGTCAGCAGCAGGCGCTCGGCCGTCCAGGCGCCGCGGCCATGCGCCAGGCTGAACACGAGGGCCGTGGCCACCACCGCCCCGAGAGCGGCGCTCATCGCCACCGCCACGCCGGCGGCACCGATCACGATGGCGCCCAGTCCGCCGACGGCGGCGCCGCCCGAGACCCCGAGGACATAGGGATCGGCCAGCGGATTGCGCAGCAGGGCCTGCATCCATACGCCGTTCAGGGCCAGCAAGCCCCCGGCGGCGAAAGCGGCGAGGG
>JBJTPC010000152.1:0-5339 GCA_046074905.1 Gammaproteobacteria bacterium | reverse complement strand
CAAGACCGGCAAGGTGACTGCACTCGACCTGCCGGGCCAGATCGACCAGGCAGAGGCAGGCGGCATCCTCACCGCGGCCGAGGCAAGCCGGCTGCGCGAGTACGACCGCAAGGTGATGGCCATCGTCGACGTCGATGATTTCGCCCCCCATGAACTGGGACGCGACAGCACGCCGGAGAGTCACCTCGCCACGCACCCGCATCTGGCATGAACGGCCCGGACTGCGCCAATTGCGGTGCCCGTCTCGCCGGACCGTGGTGCAGCCAGTGCGGGCAGCATGCGCATGACAGCGCCCGCGGGTTTGGCGCACTGCTGCATGACGCCTGGCATTCCCTCACCCATCTCGATGGTCGCTTCGCGCGGACGCTGCACCTGCTGTTCCGTCGACCGGGCGCACTCACCGCCGAATACTTCGCCAACCGGCGGGAACGGTATGTGCCACCCTTCAGGCTGTATCTCGTCTCCAGCGTGGTGTTCTTCGCGCTGGCGTCGCTGACCGCTGGACAGGCCGGTCCCGGCGAGCCGGGCATCCGTCTGGAACCCGGGGAAAATCCTGCCGTCGCCTGCCGCGACTTGCGCTGGAACGGGGGGCCGCCCCCGACCTGGCTGCACGAGGCTTGTCTGCGCATCACGCGGGACGACGGTGAGGGCCTCGGGCGCGCGTTCCTCGCGAACGCGCCGAAGATGATGTTCCTGGCGCTGCCGGTGCTGGCCGCGCTGATGCTGCCGTTCTGGTGGCGACCCCGGCGGCTGTATGTGGAACACCTGGTATTCGCACTGCATACCCATGCGTTCCTGTTCAGCGCCTTCGCGCTGCTGCTGCTGTTGGGTACTTTGGGCGCTGCGGTCGCGATGCTGGAAGCGGCAACCGGCCTGTTCTCGGCGGTGCTGTGGCTATGGATCCTCGCTTATCCCTGGCTGGCGATGCGCCGACGCTACGGCGATTCGCGGCTGGTCACGACCGTCAAGTTCACCGGCCTGTTCATTCTCTACGCCGGCTTGCTCACCGTGAGCCTGCTGGGCACGGTGATCGTCAGCGCCTTTGCCCTCTAGGACGCCTGCGTGGAACGCGCCATCCTGCATGTCGACATGGATGCGTTCTTCGCCGCGGTGGAGATCCGTGACGATCCGTCGCTGGCCGGTCAGCCGCTGGTGGTGGGTGGCGATGGTCAACGTGGGGTGGTGGCCGCGGCCAGCTATGCGGTGCGCACCTTCGGTGTGCGCAGTGCCATGCCAATACGCGAAGCACGCCGGCGCTGCCCCGCGCTGGTGGTCGTGCGACCCCGCATGGACCGCTACAAGGAAGTCTCGCGCCAGGTATTCGCGCTGTTCCACGAAGTGACCCCGCTGGTCGAGGGACTGTCGGTGGACGAGGCGTTTCTCGACGTGACCGCGAGCCGCCGGCTGCTGGGGGACGAGGTGACGATCGCGGCCCGGCTGAAGCAGCGAATCCTGACGGTCACTGGACTGACCGCCTCCATCGGGGTGGCACCGAACAAGCTCGTCGCGAAGATTGCCAGCGATCTCAACAAGCCCGACGGCTTGACGATTGTCCGGCCGGGGGAGATCCAGGCGGTACTGGACCCGTTGGCAGTGGGCAAGCTGTGGGGGCTGGGTCCGAAAACGCTGCCGCGCGTCCAGGCGGCCGGGCTGCTCACTTTCCGCGATCTGCGCCTGGCACCCGCCACGGTGCTGCAGGCCCTGTTCGGTCGGCAAGCCGCGGCCATGCGCGCACGCGCGTCCGGCCAGGATGAGCGACCAGTCAATCCGGACTGGGAGGAACAGCAAGTCAGTGCGGAGGAAACCTTCGACCGCGACCTGCACGACCCGGCACAGTTGCGGGCCGCCCTGACTGCGCTGGCGGACCGGGCCTGCTCACGCCTCCGCGCCAAGGGATGGGAAGCGGGCACGGTGACGGTGAAACTGCGGCAAGCGGATTTCCGGACGTACACGCGGCAGCGCACGTTCGTCCCCCCCACCGCCGATACCCGGCAGGTGCTGCAGGTGGCAGGCGACCTGTTCACGGAGTGGCATGAGGTCCAGGGCCGACCGGCGGTCCGGCTGCTCGGGGTCGGGCTCGGCAAACTTGCGCCTGCGGCGGCACCGGATCTGCTGGCGAGCGCCGCTGGCGAGGCACGCGGCACGCGGGATGCCGTGGTGGATGCGATTCGCTCCCGCTTCGGCACTGCGGCTGTCCGGCCGGCCAACACGCTGGAGCGGCCGACTGACCGGGCCGACGGCTTCACGGACGTCCGGCGCCGGTCCTAGACACCCCGCAAACGCGAACGGCTATCATCGGCCCCATGTACAACTCGTTCTTCGGACTGGCCGAGGCACCCTTCGCCATCACGCCGGATCCGCGGTACCTCTACCTGAGCCACCGCCACGCGGAGGCGCTGGCGCACCTGCTTTACGGCATCACCCACTCCGGCGGGTTCGTGCAACTGACCGGCGAGGTCGGCACGGGCAAGACCACGGTCGTACGCAGCCTGCTGGCTCAGGTGCCGGACAACGCCGACGTGGCGCTCATCCTCAATCCCCGGGTCTCTGCGCTCGAGTTCGTGCAGGGCATCTGCGATGAGTTGCGCATCGTGGTCGAGGGCAGCGCCCGCACCAGCATCAAGCAGCTCGTCGATGCCCTGAACCTCTACCTGCTCGAGCGCCATGCCCTGGGACGACGGGTGGTGGTCATCGTCGACGAAGCCCAGCAGCTGTCACCCGAGGTACTCGAGCAGGTACGGCTGCTCACCAATCTCGAGACGGCGACCACCAAGTTGCTGCAGGTGATCCTCATCGGTCAGCCCGAGCTGCGCGAGGTGCTTGCCCGCACCGACCTCCGCCAGCTCGCCCAGCGCATCACCGGTCGCTACCACCTTGAGCCGCTGACCCGCGAGGAGACGCTCGAGTACGTCCGGCATCGGCTCAAGGTGGCCGGGGCGATTTCCCCGCTGTTCACGCCGACGGCGCTGCACGAAGTCCACCGCCTGTCGCGGGGGACGCCACGCGTCATCAATGTCCTCTGCGACCGCGCCCTGTTGGCCGCCTACACGCAGGAGGAGCCGCGCGTGACCCCCGCGCTGGTGCGGGTCGCGGCCAGCGAGGTATACGGACGGCGCATCCTGCCCGCCGGGGCAGCCTGGGCCGGGGCTGCGGTAGCAGTCGCCGGGATCGCGGTGCTCGTCTGGACCGTCTGGCTATGGCTGCAACCGCGGCCCATGGCAAGCCCGCCGCCGCTGACGGCGACCGTCGCCAGCCCCGCCCTGTCCGACCGGGTGAGCCCAGCACCCGCCGCCATCACGGCAACCCCATCGATTGGCCTGGCTGCGTTGCTGGCGACCCATGCGGCTGAAACCGGCACGGAGACGGCCCTGAGCCGCCTGTTCACCCGCTGGGGCCTGCGCTACGACCCATTGCAGGGTCCCCCCTGTCCGCAGGCCAGCGCCGCCGGTCTCGAGTGCGCCACGCTGCAGGGGAGTTGGGCGCAGTTGCTGCAACTGCGGCGGCCTGCCGTTCTTGCCCTGACGGATGCCGCCGGGCAGGCCCATCAGGTACTGCTGGTCCAGGTCGACAATGGGCAGGCGCGACTGGCGCTCGGCACCGACGAGACAGGCCAACCCGTGGCCTTGCATGAATTGCTCGCGAACTGGAACGGTCAGGCACTGCTGCTCTGGCGACCAGCCTTCCAGCCCGTGCGCAGCATCAGTTACGGCATGACCGGTCCCGAGGTGCGCAGCCTCCGCGAATTGTTGGCGCTGGCCCGCGGCGGTGACCGCCGTGCAGCCTCGGGCGACCGCTTCGACGGGGCCTTGCTGCGCGAGGTTCAGGCCTTCCAGCGCGAGCACCGGCTCGCGCCGGACGGCATCATCGGCGTGCGCACGCAAATGGTGCTCGACGCCGTGGCGGATACCCAGGGCGTGCCCCTGCTCGACCCAGGCGAGACTCGCTGATGTCCATCATCCTCGACGCGCTGCGCAAGAGTGAATCCGCACGCTTGCGGGATGCCGATGCCCGGCATGCCGGATTGCCGCAGGCCCGTGCCCGCAGCGGCATGCCCTGGTGGGGCTGGGCGGTCGTCTTGCTGCTGGTCACCAATCTCGCGCTGCTGGCGTGGCTGCTCGGCGGATCACCCACCCCCGTGGGTACCTCCGCGCCGACTGCGCCGCGGACTCCGGTGCGCGATCTCGAGGCCGTGGCCGCAGCCGGCAAGGAGACAGTCGGGGAACTCGCCGCCCGCGGGGCTCCGCGCCGGCAACCGGACCTGCCGCCTGCCGAATACCCGGTTCGGGCGGAGGCGGTGGTGTCCGCCCTCCCTCCTGCGGACAACACCACCGACCTCGCCGCCTCGGCCGCGCGCGCCATCGAGGCGGAGGGTGCTCTCGCCGCGACCAGTCCCGCGGCCGGACCGCCGCGCGCGCCAGCGGCCACCGGCGTTGAAACCACGCTGCCGGCAGGGCTGCCATCGCTCGAGGTCTCGTTGCACTACTTCGACAGCGCCGCCGGGCGCAGTTTCGTGAACATCAACGGCCGCACTGCGCGTGCCGGCACTGTCCTGCCCGAGGGTCCCGTGGTCGAGCAGATCACCGCCGAGGGTGCCATCCTGAACTACCGCGGCCAGCGCTTCCTGCTGCCGCGCAACTGACGAGATTGCCGTGAATACCAGCGTCTTGCCGATTCCCGTGAGCTCCACGAACGGACTGCCGCCCCTGCTGGCACTGGATGGCGTAGTCCTTGCGGCAGCGCTGCGCACCGGCATCCGGCGCCTGCTGCAGCAGCAGGAGCACATCAACAAGATCAACGTATTCCCGGTGCCCGATGGCGATACCGGCACCAACATGGCGCTGACCCTGCACGCCGTGTTCCAGCACATCGGCCGCGAGGTGCAGCCCCATGCCGGGCAGTTGCTCACGCGCGTCGCCGATGCGGCACTTGATGGTGCACGCGGCAACTCCGGAGCGATTCTGGCGCAGTTTTTTCTGGGAGTAGGCGACCAGGCGGCCCCCAATGCAGCGCTGGGTCCCGACGACCTGGCCTCGGCACTCGAGGGTGGCGCCCGTTATGCGCGCGATGCGATGGCCGAGCCGCGTGAGGGCACCCTGCTGACGGTGCTGACCGCCAGCGCACTCGCCGTCCGCGAGCAAGTCCAACAGGGCACGCGCGACCTGCGTGCACTGCTGCGCCTGGCGCTGGCCCGCGCCGAGGAAGCGACGCGCCTGACGACCGGCCAACTGGAACACCTGCGCCGCGCCAACGTGGTCGATGCGGGCGCGCAGGGGTTTGTCGAACTGCTCACCGGCATGGTCGGGTACCTCGATACCGGCGTCGAGCCGGCCGCGGACGAG
>JBJTPC010000151.1:0-9370 GCA_046074905.1 Gammaproteobacteria bacterium | reverse complement strand
GATCACGATGCTCATCACCGCGCTCGGCACCGGCATCGGCACCGACCTCTTCGACGTCGCGAAGCTGCGCTACCACCGCATCATCATCATGACGGACGCGGACGTCGACGGCAGCCACATCCGCACGCTGCTGCTCACTTTCTTCTTCCGCCAGATGCCTTCGCTGATCGAGAACGGCCACGTCTACATCGCGCAGCCGCCGCTGTACAAGGTGAAGCGCGGCAAGTCCGAGCAGTACGTCAAGGATGATGCCGAGCTCGACGGACTGCTGCTCAAGGCCGCCCTGGACGGCGCCGTCGTGCACGGTTCCGCGACCACCGTAATCGAGGGGGCGGCCCTCGAGGAACTGGCGCGGCACTATGTCGAGGTGCAGGGCATCGTCGCGCGCTGGTCGCGCCGCTACGACGCGCGCGTGCTGCGCGCGCTGCTCGACGTGCCGGTATTCGGTTCGGCGCAGTTCGCGGACGAGACCGCATTGCAGGGCTGGGCAGTGGCGCTGCAGACCCGGCTCAACGAGGACGTCCGCGCCGGCGACAGCACCTGGCAGGTTCAGGCCGAGCCTGCGGGGCCCGGCCATGGGCAGCGCCTCAACGTGCTGCGCACCGAGCATGGGGTGACGGTCGAGAAACACCTGCAGCGGGAATTTTTCGATACCGGCGAGTACCGTCGCATCGGTGCGCTGGCGGCAGCCCTCGGTGGCCTGTTCGGACCGGACGCCCACGTCACCCGCGGTGACGGTGAAGGCGCCTCCCGGCGCCGCGACATCCGCCGCTTCGGCGAGGCCATCGACTGGCTGCTCGAGCAGGCCCGCAAGGGCCAGGCAATCCAGCGCTACAAGGGTCTCGGCGAAATGAATCCCGAGCAGCTGTGGGAAACCACCATCAATCCCGCCAGCCGTCGCCTGATCCAGGTGCGCATCAGTGATGCCGCCGCCGCCGCCGGCCTGTTCACCATGCTGATGGGCGACGAGGTCGAGCCCCGACGCGAGTTCATCGAGCGGAACGCGCTGTCGGTGTCCAACCTGGACGTCTGAAGAGTCGCACCCCGACGCCCGTGCCGCCGCGGGTGTAGGCTGTCGGCAGGCCTTTAGGAGGACGCACCTTGGACGGCCACCTCACCCCGCGGCATCTTTCCCGCCGCGATCTCGCCTTCCTGCTGCACGAGTGGCTGGGAGTGGCCGCCCTGTCGGCACGTCCGCGCTATGCCGACCACAGCCGCGAGACATTCGATGCCGCCCTCGAGACCTACGAGCGTGTTGCCACCGAGTGCTTCGCGCCGCACTACCGCGCTGCCGATGTGGACGAGCCGCGCCTGGTCGATGGTGAGGTGAAGACGCACCCGGCCATCGCCCCGGCGCTGCGTGCCTTCAACGAGGCCGGACTGATGGCGGCGACGCAGCCGGTGGAGCAGGGCGGCATGCAGCTGCCCTACGTCGTCGAGCGTGCCGGCATGGCCTGGCTGTTCGCCGCCAACGTCGCCACCGCCGGTTATCCGATGCTGACCATCGCCAACGCCAATCTCCTGCTGGCTTACGCCGCACCGGAGCTGGTGGAGCGCTACGTACCCGACATGCTGGCCGGCAAGGTCTTCGGCACCATGTGTCTGTCCGAGCCGCAGGCCGGGTCCTCGCTCGCGGACGTGATCACGCGCGCGCTGCCGCAGGCGGACGGCACCTACCGCCTGCACGGGCAGAAGATGTGGATCTCCGGCGGCGACCACGATCTCGCGGGAAACATCGTGCATCTGGTGCTCGCCAAGGTGCCGGTCGCGGAAGGTGGCCTGCCTCCCGGAACGGCGGGTCTGTCGCTGTTCCTCGTGCCCAAGTGGCTGCCGGCGGTCGGTGCGTCCGGTCCCCGCCGCAACGACGTGATGGTGGCGGGTCTCAACCACAAGCTCGGCTACCGCGGCACGAGCAACTGCGTGCTGAATTTCGGTGCCGGTCTGCACCAGCCGGACGGCGCTGCCGGTGCCGTGGCCTGGCGCGTCGGCGCCGAGGGTCAGGGCCTGGCCTGCATGTTCCACATGATGAACGAGGCGCGGATCGGGGTCGGTACGGGTGCCGTCGCCCTCGGCTACGCCGGCTATCTCGATGCGCTGCGTTACGCACGCGAACGCCATCAGGGTCGACCACTCGGTGACCGCCGATTGCGCGAACCCCCGGTGCCGATCCTGCAGCACGCCGATGTGCGACGCATGCTGTTGCAGCAGAAGGCATGGGTGGAAGGTGGCCTGGCGCTGGTGCTGTACTGCGCCCGGCTGGTCGACGAGGTGGCGACGGGGGATGAACTCGAGCGTGAGCGGGCGAGCCAGTTGCTGGACCTGCTGACGCCGGTCGCCAAGAGCTGGCCATCGCAATGGTGCCTGGCCGCCAACGATCTCGCGATCCAGGTCCATGGCGGTTACGGCTACACCCGCGATTTCCCGGTGGAGCAGCGCTGGCGCGACAACCGCCTGAACGCCATCCACGAAGGTACCCATGGCATCCAGGCCCTGGACCTCCTCGGCCGCAAGATCGTGCAGCGTGGCGGCTTCGCGTTCGAGGCACTGCGCGCCCAATTGATGGCGACACTCGAGGAGATGGCCCGGGACGAGGAGTGGAAGCCCGAGGTTGCCGCCCTGCGCAAGGTCTGGGAAGCGCTGGCGGACACCACCCAGCGACTGCTCATGGTGGATGATCCGGCCCTGCGCCTGGCCAATGCCTCGCCCTACCTAGAGGCTTTCGGCCACGTCGTGGTCGGCTGGCTGTGGCTGGAACAGGCGCGCGTGGCGCGCCAGGCGCTGGCAGCCACGGCAGCCAGCACCATGGACCGCGATTTCTATGCCGGCAAGCTGCAGGCAGCGCGCTTCTTCCTGCGTTGGGAATTACCCCGGATTCCCGCCTGGCTGGCAGTGCTCGATGCGCCGGACCGTACCGTGCTCGACATGCGCGACGACTGGTTCTGAGGAGCGATTGCCATGTTCGTCCTGCAGACCGAGCGGCTGGCCCTGCGGCACGCGGTTCCCGAGGACGGCGAATTCCTGCTCGCGCTGCTCACTGATCCGGATTTCATCCGCTACATCGGCGATCGTGGCGTGCGCACGCTCGAGGACACGCCCGCCTACGTGGCCAATGGCCCGCAGGCCAGTTACCGTGACCATGGCTACGGTCTCTACATCGTCGAGTTGCGCGAGTCGGGGACGCCGATCGGCCTGTGTGGCCTGGTCCGCCGCGACTACCTGCCGCATGCAGATCTCGGCTTCGCCTTCCTGCCGGCATTTCGCGGCCAGGGCTATGCACACGAGGCCGCCCGCGCAACGCTGGCCCACGCACGGGACGATTTCGGCATGACCCATCTTGCCGCGGTCACGTCGCTGGACAACGAGCCCTCGATGTCGCTGCTGCGCAAGCTCGGCTTCGATCCGGCAGGCCAGGTGCGTTCTCCCGCCGACGGGACCCCGCTGAACCTGTTCGAACTTGATCTGTGAGCGACCGTTGAACCCGTCCCCGCCCGCCCTGTGGCGGTTTGTTGCCACCTGTCCCGAGGAAACCAAGGAGGCGCTGCTCGCCGAGCTCTCGGCGCTCGGTGCGTACGACCTCACGCCGCGTTTCCGCGCCGTCGGTTTTGCCGCTCCGCCCGCGCTGGGTTACGTGGCCCACCTCAAGTTGCGCACCGCGAGCCGCGTGCTGCGCGTGCTGCGCGAGGTACCCGCCGGCAATCCACCGATGCTGCGTTCGCAGGTCCGCCGCATCCGCTGGTCCGACCTGTTCGAGCCCACCCGCGGGTTCATGGTCGAGGCGCTGGGTGCCGAGGGCCGCCAGGCCACCATGCCGCCGCTGCAGGTGATCACGCAGGTACGTGAGGGGATAAGGGAAGCCTTCACCGCCGCCGGTGGCGCGGTACCGCCGGTCGATCGTGACGAGCCGAAGGTCGTGGTTGTGGCCCACCTCGAGCGCGGCCGCTGCACCTTGTGCCTGGATACCTCCGGGAAATCGCTGCACAAGCGTGGCTACCGCGAGAGCGGACACCCGGCACCGCTGAAGGAAACCCTCGCGGCGGCGCTGCTGCATTACGCCGGGTATGACGGGAACCAGGCCTTCCTCGATCCGATGTGCGGCAGCGGTACCCTGGCCATCGAGGCGGCGATGATGGCCATCCGCAAGGCGCCGCAGATCCACCGTGCCAAGGGGGGATTCGGCTTCGAGTGGCTGCGCGACTTCGATCGTCCACTGTGGCGCGAGACTCAGGAACAGGTGCGGGCGGAGAAGCTCGAGATCGCACCCGCGCCGGTGATGGCCTCGGATATCGAACCCCGCTTCGTCGACATGGCGCGCAAGAGCGCGCTGGCCGCCCGCGTGGAGCGGTACATGACGTTTGCCACAGGACCGTTCCAGGCCATCGAGCCACCGGCACCCGATGGCGTGCTGGTGACCAACCTGCCCTACGGCGAGCGCATCGGCGGCGGCATGGCGGACCTCGCACAACTGTATGGCGAGATCGGCGACACGCTGAAGCAACGCTTCGCCGGATGGCGGGCCGCCCTGCTGGCCGCCGATGATTCACCATGGAAGGCGATTGGCCTCAAGCCCTCGCGGACCCTCCCGCTGATGAACGGCAGCATTCCGTGCCGCCTGCTCGTGTTCGAGCTCTATGCCGGGAGTCGTCGCCGCTAGCCCGGCTGGAGGATCCCGTAGTCACCGCGGAACCAGCCGTGCTGCCACTCCCAGTGCGCGATGCGCCAGCCGATGGCGAGACGATTCCAGCGGGCGCGATAACCACCGAAGGCGATGAACTCGCGCGTGTCGCCGGGCGCGGCACCGAGATGGCTGGCACAGACGCTGGCGCGTGAATGCGCCACCTCGCCTTCGCCCTCGACCTCGATCACGATGTTGCCGAGCAGGTGCTGCGACGGCCCGCAGCCCCCGAGAAACTGCCGGAAGTGTCGCTCGATGGCCTCGAGCCCTTGCGCACGGTACTCGCTGTAGACCACGAGCGCGTCCGGGGTAAACACCTCGCCGAGACGGTGCCAGGCGCGACTGTCCAGTACCTCCGCGAAGCGCGCCAGACCTCGACGTATGTCACGCTCGGCGAGGAGTTCGGCGAGCAGGGCGGCAGGAGACGGATCGTGCGCTGCGACGGCCGGTGCGACGGCCGGTGCGTCGGCACCGGGGTCGCCAGCAGGGTTGTCGTGAACAGCCATTGCCGATGACTTTCGCATCGCCACCGAGCGAAGGCAAGTCGCGGGACTAGCGGGAGATTTCCGCCGTCTTCGCATCCACCCAGGCGCGCAGGCGATCGTTGAGCTCGCGCGCCTCGAGACCCGTGGCATCCACGGGCGGGCCAATCACCACCCGGATGGTGCCGCGACGCTTGAGCAGTCCGCGGCGGCCCCAGAGGTCGCCGGCGTTGTGGGCGACCGGGATGGCCATGCAGCCGGCCCGCGTGGCGAGCAAGGCCCCCGACAGCCCCCACTTGCGCTGCTCGCCGCGACCGGTGCGCGTGCCCTCGGGGAAGATGAGGACCCACATGCCACGTTGCAGGCGGGCCAGCCCCTGCTCGACGACCTGCATGACCGCGCGCCCCCCGGCCTTGCGGTCGATGGCAATCGGCTGCATCAGCCACGCGGCCTGACCGACGAAGGGAATCCAGAGAATCTCGCGCTTGAGTACCCAGGCTTGCGGCGGGAAAACGAGCATCTGCGCGAGCGTTTCCCAGCTGCTGCTGTGCTTCCAGAAAGTGACGTGCGCGCCCTCCGTGGGAATGTTCTCCCGACCCTCGACCACCCAATCGAGGCCGCAAAGCCACTTGCCGAGCCTCAGCACCGAGTGTGCCCAGGCGCGCGCAATCGCATAGCGCCCCCGCCAGGGCAACCACGCGCAGAGCAGGATGGCGATGGCAGCCACCAGCGTGGACAGGAAGAACAATCCCGTGAAGACGATGGACAACAAGTACTGCACGTCAGTCCCCTGCGGACCCGGTTGCGGCGATGGTGCCCGAACAGCGCGGTGGCGGCTACAGTGCCAGCCGCGAGAGATCCGCCACGCGCAGGAACAGGCCGCGCAGGCCGGCCAGGAGCGCCAGACGGTTGGCACGGATGCGCGGGTCCTGGTCGTTCACCATCACGCCGTCGAAGAACGCATCCACCGGTGCGCGCAACTCCGCCAGGCGGGACAGGGCCGCGGTGTAGGCGCCGGCGGCGAGCTCCGCTTCCACTGCATCGCGCATCGATTCGATGGCTGCATGCAGGGCCTGCTCCGCAGGCAGCACCAGGGCGGCGGTATCGACCTCGCCGCTGGCTTCCTCGCTCTTCTTCAGGAGATTGGCGGCACGCTTGTTCGCGGCGGCCAGTGCTGCCGCTGCCGGCAACTGCAGGAAGGCAACGAGCGCCTGGAGCCTGGCCTCGACTTCCAGCGGCGCGGTGATGGCATTGGCGGTGACCGCTTCGAACATCTCGCTCGTGGCGCCTGGCACCCGCCCCGATTCGACGAGGATGCCACGCAGCCTTTCGGTCACGAATTCGAGCAATTGCCCGGCGGCTTCCGCCGCCGCCGCGGCAGGTTTGCCGCTGACACGCGCCACATCCGCTGCTGCAGCTTCGACCGCCGCCGCGACGAGGGGCGCCAGGTCGAGCGTGAGTCGTCCTTCGAGCACGATGCGCAGCAGGCCGAGCGCGGCGCGACGCAGGCCGAACGGGTCGCGTGTACCGCTCGGACGCTGCCCGATGACGAAGATGCCCGCAAGCGTATCGAGCTTGTCGGCCAGCGCCAGTACGGTTCCCGTGGACGTGGCGGGCAGGACATCTCCCGCGAAGCGTGGCAGGTAGTGCTCGAACACGGCCGCACAGACCTCGGCGGGCTCGCCGTCATGACGAGCATAGTCGCGACCCATCTGGCCTTGCAGCTCGGGGAATTCGCCGACCATGTTCGTGAGCAGGTCGCACTTGGCGAGCCGCGCCGCACGAGCCACCGACACCGCGTCAGCACCGACGTCCGCCGCGATGCCGGCGGCCAGCCGGCCGACGCGCGCCGCCTTGTCCGCGTAACTGCCGAGCTGTGCCTGGTAAGTCACCTTGGCGAGACCTGCCTCACGCGAGGCCAGCGTGTGACGCCGGTCGGTGTCGTGGAAGAAGGCCGCATCCGTCAGGCGGGGTCGTACCACGCGCTCGTTGCAGGCCCGTACCTGGGCCGGGTCGCGGCTCTCGATGTTGCTGACCGTGATGAACCACGGCGTAAGCTTGCCGTCGTCGCCGCGGACCGGGAAATAACGCTGGTGCTCCATCAGCGTGGAAATGAGCACTTGCTCGGGCAACTCGAGGAAACGTTCCTCGAAGCGCCCGGCCACCGGCACGGGCCATTCCACCAGCGCGGTGACCTCGTCGAGCAGTTCTTCGTCGAGCACCGGCGCACCGCCGCAGGCCGCCGCCGTTTCCAGCACGCCGGCGCGGATACGCTCGCGTCGGGCAGCGAAATCCGCAACGACGCGGCCGCGTGTCGCCAGGGCTTTTTCGTAGGCGAGGGGCGAGGCGAGCGCGATCTCCCGCGGCGCCATGAAGCGGTGGCCGCGCGTGTGACGACCGGCCGCGAGATCGAACAGCGTGGCGGGCAGCACGTCACGGCCCCATAGCAGCACCACCCAATGCACCGGTCGGACGAAGGTGGCTTCACCCGCGCCCCAGCGCATGCGTTTGGCGATGGGCAGCTTGTCGAGGGAGGCCTGTACCAGGCCCGGCAGCAATGCCGCGACCTCGGCACCCGGCTTGATGCCGGACCAGAACAGGAATTCGCCCTTCGGCTCCTGCACGCGACCGAGTTCCGTCACCGGGGTGCCGGTGGACTCCGCGAAGGCGAGTGCGGCGCGCGTCGGCTTGCCGTCCCGATCGAAAGCCGCGGTGACCGGCGGGCCCTTGCGTTGCACGGCCTGGTCCGGCTGCCGCTCCGGCACCTTGCGGACGAGTACCGCGAGACGGCGTGGCGTGGCGTAGCGCTTCACGGCACCATGCGTCACTCCCTGCGCCGCGAGACCCGCGACGATGCCGTCGGCGAAGGCCTGCGACAGCTCGGACAGCGAGAGGGGTGGCAGTTCCTCGGTACCGATCTCGACGAGGAAGTCGCGGGTCGGGTGGCGGGGGCTCATGGCGCCACCTCCCGCAGCATCGGGAAGCCGAGTTTTTCGCGGCTCTTGTAATAGGCCTCGGCGACGCCGCGGGCCAGCGTGCGCACACGCAGGATGTAGCGCTGGCGTTCCGTCACCGAGATGGCGCGTCGCGCGTCGAGCAGGTTGAACGTGTGGCTGGTCTTGAGCATGCGTTCGTAGGCCGGCAGCGCCAGCGGTACCTCGAGCAGGCGCTGGCACTCGCGCTCTTGCTCCTCGAACTGGCGGAACAGGGACTCCACGTCGGCGTGCTCGAAGTTGTAGGTGCTCTGCTCCACCTCGTTCTGGTGGTAGACATCGCCGTAAGTGACGCGGCCTTTCGGACCGTCCGTCCAGACGAGGTCATAGACGCTCTCGACGCCCTGCAGGTACATCGCGAGGCGCTCGAGGCCGTAGGTGATCTCGCCCATCACCGGTCGGCAGTCGACGCCGCCCACCTGCTGGAAGTAGGTGAACTGCGTCACTTCCATGCCGTTCAGCCAGATTTCCCAGCCCAGCCCCCAGGCGCCGATGGTCGGGCTCTCCCAGTTGTCCTCGACCAGGCGGATGTCGTGGGTGAGCGGGTCGAAACCAAGCGCGCGGAGCGAGCCGAGGTACAGCTCGATGATGTCCGGCGGGGAGGGCTTCATCGCCACCTGGAACTGGTAGTAGTGCTGCAGGCGGAACGGGTTCTCGCCGTAGCGGCCATCCGTGGGGCGGCGCGAAGGCTGGACATAGGCAGCGTTCCAGGGTTCCGGCCCGATCGACCGCAGGAATGTCGCCTGATGGAAGGTACCCGCACCGACTTCCATGTCGTACGGCTCGACGATGACGCAACCCTGCGCGGACCAGTAGTCCTTGAGGCGGGCGATGAGGTCCTGGAAGGTGCGCGGACGCTGCGGGGCGGGAGAGCGGGCCATGGTTGCCTGTGGAAGGTCGGGGCGGCAGAAAGGGTCGAGTTTACCGGAATCGCGGGGCTGGCCGCCGTGCGGTCCGGGACGGGCAGACCCCCTGCCGGCAGTTGCGGTATCTTCCCCGGCCTCACCTTCCTACACCGAGCACGGAGACTTCCATGAGCGCGCGCACCCAGGGCCAGTGGATCGACATCCCCACCGTCGACGGCACCTTCGGCGGCTATCTCGCCCTGCCGCCCCGCGGTCCCGATTCCGGTCCCGATGCCGGCACCGGGCCGGGCATCGTCCTGATCCAGGAGATCTTCGGCGTCAACGACCACATCCGCACCGTGGCCGACCAGTACGCGC
>JBJTPC010000150.1:0-2457 GCA_046074905.1 Gammaproteobacteria bacterium | reverse complement strand
CTGAACTCCTGCAGCAGGGCGAGCAAGGACTTGACGTAGATGCGCGTCGGCGCCATCAGCAGGTCGAACAGGGGCTTGCCGTCCACCTGGGTCTCGGCGTTCGCACCGGCATGGGCGATGAGACGGCGGATGAGCGAGTAGCCGTTGGAATGGGGACCGGACGACGGCAGGCCGATGACGACGTCACCGGACCGCGTGAGGCTGCCGTCGATGATGCGCTCCTTTTCAACCACACCCACGGCGAAGCCGGCCAGGTCGTAGTCGCCGCTGTGGTACATCCCGGGCATCTCGGCGGTCTCGCCCCCGACCAATGCACAACCGGCCTGCAGGCAGCCTTCGACGATGCCCGCCACCACTCGCTCGGCCACCGCCACCTCGAGTTTGCCGGTGGCGTAGTAGTCGAGGAAGTAGAGTGGCTCGGCGCCCTGCACGACGATGTCGTTGACGCACATCGCCACGAGATCGATGCCGACGGTGTCATGTCGGGCGGTATCGATGGCGAGGCGCAGCTTGGTCCCCACGCCATCGGTACCCGAGACCAGCACCGGGCGGCGATACCGGTCCACCGGAACCTCGACCAGCGCCCCGAAGCCGCCAAGTCCGCCGAGCACCTCGGGACGGAGCGTGCGTCGGACATGCGGCTTGATTCGCTCTACGAGGTCGTCGCCTGCATCGATATCGACGCCGGCGTCGCGGTATGTGATGGCCATGGAACCCTGCGGGAGTGACGGGCGGAAATGGTATTTTACATGCCATGACCGCTCGTACTCCGCTGTTCTCCCCGGTGCTGTTACTCCTGGCATGGCTGGCAGTGGCCTGTCTGCCGGTGTTCGAGGCGGGCGCCGCACCGGTGGCGGGCCTCTACGAGGGCACCGTGGCCGCGACGGACCGGAGTCCACGCGGACTGGCCCTGGCGTATCCGGAGGCGCTGAGGCAGGTGGCGGTCCGAGTCACCGGTCGCTCGACGGCGGCGACCGACCCGGCACTGGCGCCCCTGTTCGCGGATGCCGCGCGCTATGTCCAGACCTGGCGCCCGGCCGGGGCAGGGCAGATTGCCGTCGGTTTCGATGCGCAGGCGGTCGAGGCTGCGCTGGTGGCTGCCGGGCAGCCACTGTGGCCGGCGGACCGCCCGACGGTCCTCGCCGTGCTCCTGCTGGAAAAGTCCGGACCTGCGGGCGTGACGCGCACGCTGGTGACCGGTGCGGTGACCAGCGATGACCGTCGAGCCATCGAACGGGCGGCGCTGTGGCGAGGACTCACGGTGGCCTGGCCCACCGTCGAAGCCGCTGCCGCCCTCCTCGAGCCTGCCCGCACCGGTCCGGTCGAGGCACTGCTCGGCATCGCGCGTGCACAGGGTGCCGAGGCGATTTTGTGGCTGCGAACCTCGGCAATTGCGGCGACCCCGCCCGCCTGGAGCTGGGCAACGGAGGGTCTGGCCGGCAATGGTCGGGGCGACGCAGGACTGGCGCTGCAATCGCTCGCCGATGCGCTCGCCGCACGGGATGCCAGTGCCCCCGGGGCCGCCATGGCGCAGGTGGCCATCACCGTCTCCGGGGTGGAAACGCTGAGCGATTACGCGACCGCACTTGGCGTACTCGAGGCGCAGCCCACCATCCGCGAGTTGTCGGTTCTCGGTGCCAGTGGTCAGACATTGCGGCTCCGGGCGCGGTTGCGGGGTGATGCCGCCGCGCTTGGACGGGTCCTGCAGCGGGATGGACGGTTGCAGGTGGAAGTGGGTCCCCCGTCGGGCGATGCCGGGCTCCGGCTGCGCCTCGGGAAGTGATTGCGACGGTGCTGTCATGGCCAGTGTCTGGCGCCATCTGCCGAATGCCCTTTGCCTCCTGCGCATCCTGCTGATCCTGCCGATTGCTTTCCTGCTGTTGCGGGGCGAACTGCTGGCAGCGCTGGTGGTCTTCGTCGTCGCGGCCCTGACCGACGTGCTGGATGGGTTCCTCGCCAAGCGGTTCGGTTGGCAGACGGAACTCGGCAAGCGGCTGGATCCGCTGGCCGACAAATTGCTGCTGGTGACGCTGTTCGTGGTGGTGGCCACCCTGGGGCTGGTTCCCTGGTGGCTGGCCGTCGCGGCCGTGTTCCGCGACGTGGTGATCACCGTCGGCGGCCTGACGTACTACTGGTTGTACGGCGATCCGGAGGGTCGCCCGACGGTGGCCAGCAAGCTCAATACGCTGCTGCAAGTCTGCCTGGTCAGCGGGGTGCTGGCGCGGCAGGCGGCCGGGTCCATTTCCACGGCATTGGCCGAATGGCTGGCAATGCCCTGGTTGGACAGTGCGATCGCCGGCCTCGGTGCGCTGGCTTTCGTGACCACCGTGGTGAGCGGGCTGGATTACGTCATGCGCTATGCCGGCAAGGCGCGGCGCCTGCAGCACGCCGCGCGCGCCGGGCGCACCGCTTGAACATGCATCAACTGCCCCTCGGCATACAGCTGCGGCCCACGGC
>JBJTPC010000149.1:0-2044 GCA_046074905.1 Gammaproteobacteria bacterium | reverse complement strand
CAGCGAGGTCGACCTCGCTGGCCAGGCGGCCGCCCGACAGGCCCCAGTTCTCGAGCGGAGGCTCGATCAGCACGACGAAGACGTCCTGCGGCCCGATGCCCAGGGCGCCGAAGCGCTGCACGATGCCCTGGATCAGCGCGCGCTTGGCCGCGGTGGAGCGGCCCGGGAACAGCAGGATCTCGACGTAGGTGTAGTCCTCGGTCTTGCCGGGCGGCACGGCGAAGTGCTCGGGCCGGTGCTCGACGTAGCGGATCTGCCGGTCGTCCTCGGGCACCTTCAGCGCTTCGCGCTGGGCCTCGTAGACGGCCTGCATCAGCGCCTGCACCCCCTCGGGCGGGCGCGGGCGGCGGACTTCGATCTTCGAGAAGGGCATGCGGGCTCTCCGGGGTCGGGCACTGCAGCCCGCCACCCCTGTGGCGGGCTGGTGCGGGCGCCGGCAGGCGCGAGCTTATGCCGACTCGGCCGTGGTCTGCGGCTGGGCCTGTGCGGACGTCCGTGCCTGGGTCTCGGCCCGTGCCGTGGCCTGCGCCTGCGCCTGTGCCTGCGCCTGCGCCAGCCGGTCGCGCAGCAGGCGGTGCTGGATCTTGCCGGTGGCGGTGCGGGGCATGGCGGCCTCGTCCACCACATGGAAGGCGCGCGGCCGCTTGTAGCCGGCCATGCGCTCGCGGCACCAGGCGTCGAGCGCGCCGGCCTGCCGTGCCATGCCGGGCCGCGGCACGACCACGGCGTGCACCGCCTCGCCCCACTTGGCGTCCGGCAGGCCGACCACGGCCACGTCCTGCACGGCCGGGTGGGCAGCCAGCACCGACTCGACTTCGGACGGGTAGATGTTCTCGCCGCCGCTGATGATCATGTTGCTCTTGCGGTCCACCAGGTGGATGTAGCCGTGCTCGTCGCGGCGGGCCAGGTCGCCCACCGAGCACCAGGCGCCGCGGAAGGCATCGCGCGTCTTCTAGGGGTTGCGCCAGTAGCCGTCGAAGGCGTAGGCGGTGCGCGAGTACAGCTCGCCGACCTCGCCGTCGGGCACCTCGCGGCCCTCGTCGTCGAGCAGGCGGATCGGGCCGCTGCCGGCCCACTCGCGGCCGACCGAGCCCAGGTGCGCAAGCTGCTCGTCGGGCCGCAGGATCGTCACCCAGCCGGCTTCGGTGCTGCCGTAGAGCTCGAACAGGCGGCCGTTGGGGAAGAGCTCGAGGATCGCGAGCTTGGTCTCGCGCCGCGCCGGGGCCGACGACACCAGCAGCTTGCCCACGCGGCTGAGGTCGAGCGCGCGCTTCACCGGCGCGGGCAGGTCCAGCATCATGATGTAGTGGGTGGGCACCAGCGAGGTGAAGGTGATGCGCTCCCGCGCCAGCAGCCGCAGCACGGCCTCGGGGTCGAAGCTGCGGCGGTCGTCGATGACGATGGTCGCGCCGAGCATCGCGAAGGTGAGGCTGAAGTACAGCGAGTTGGCGTGGCACAGCGGCATCACCAGCAGCGCGCTGTCGTCGCGCGTGAGGCCGAACTCGAGCGCGGTGACCAGCGCGATCAGCGCGTTGCCCTGGTGGCTGCGCATCGCGCCCTTGGGCCGGCCGGTGGTGCCCGAGGTGTACATCAGCGCGAACAGGTCGCCGGGCTGCACCTCGATCGCCGGCGCGCCGCCGGGGGCGGCTTCGATCAGCGCCTCGTAGCCCTGCCAGCCCGCGGGGGTGGGCGCGCCGAAGTGCACGCGTCGGGCGGGTGCGATGCCGAGCTCGCTGCCCAGGCCCTCGACCAGCGGGCGCAGCGCGTCCTGCACGATCAGCGCCCGGGCTTCGCTGTGGCCGACGATGTAGGCCACTTCCGGGCCGCGCAGGCGGAAGTTGATCGGCACCGCCACCAGCCCGGTGGCGGCGAGCGCGGCATAGATCTCGAGCCACTCGACGCTGTTGTAGGCGAGCAGCGCCACGCGGTCGCCGGGCTGCAGGCCCAGGCCGAGCAGGCCCTGCGCCAGGCGCGTGGCGCGCGCGTGCCACTGGGCATAGCTGAGGCTGCGTCGCGAGTCGCGCACGGCCAGCTTGTGCGGCTG
>JBJTPC010000148.1:0-5895 GCA_046074905.1 Gammaproteobacteria bacterium | reverse complement strand
TGGGGCTTGCCCTCGTCGAGTCCCTTGCGGTACTCGGCCACCATCGCCTCGGCCTCCCCCGGCTGGGTGACACCGAGCGACTCGAGATGCTGCGCATAGATCTGGCGTGGCGTCGGGTGCTTGCGGATGACCTGGTACATCACCGGCTGGGTGGCCGACGGCTCGTCCGCTTCGTTGTGGCCGTGGCGGCGATAGCAGACCAGGTCGATGACCACATCCTTGTGGAACTTCATGCGATAGGCCAGGGCGATACGCGCCGCGAAGACCACCGCCTCGGGGTCATCGCCGTTCACGTGGAAGATGGGCGCCTCGACCATCTTGGCGACATCGGAGCAATACAGCGTCGAGCGCGTGTCGCGCGGGTCGCTGGTGGTGAAACCCACCTGGTTGTTGACGATCAGGTGCACCGTCCCGCCGGTATAGAAGCCCCGCGCCTGGGACAACTGGAAAGTCTCCATGACCACACCCTGGCCCCCGAAGGCCGAGTCGCCATGGATCAGGACCGGAACCACCTTGTCGCCGGCCTCGTCGTCGCGACGTTCCTGGCGGGCGCGCACCGAGCCTTCGACCACCGGATTGACGACCTCGAGGTGGGAAGGATTGAAAGCGAGCACCACATGGACGTTGCCACCGGGCGTGCGGATGTCCGCCGAGAAGCCCTTGTGGTACTTCACGTCGCCCGAGCCCTTGAGCTTGGACAGGTCGTAGTTGCCTTCGAACTCGTCGAACAGCTTCGAGGGCGCCTTGCCGAGCGAGTTGACGAGCACGTTCAGCCGACCACGATGGGCCATGCCGATGATCATTTCGTCGACACCCTGGACACCACCCTGCTGGATGAGGTCGTCGATGAGCGGCATCAGCGCATCGCCGCCCTCGAGCGAGAAGCGCTTCTGGCCGACATAGCGGGTGTGCAGATAGCGCTCGAGTCCCTCGGCGGCAGTCAATTGCCACAGGATGTTGCGGCGCTCCTCGGTCCCGAACCGGTGCCCCATGCGCCCTTCCTGGAAGGCGTCCTGCAACCACAGCCGCTCTTCGCTGGACGACACATGGGCAAACTCGGCACCGATCCTGCCGCAATAGACCTGGCGAAGCGTCTGCACGATGTCGCGAAGCTTCATCCGCGACGGCACGGACGGCGTACGGCTGCCGGTGAAGAAGGTCTCGTCGAGGTCCGACTCGTCCAACCCGAAATAGGCCAGATCAAGCACCCGCGGCGTGTCCCGCTTCATCATGCGCAGCGGATCGATGTCTGCCACCAGGTGACCACGGTTGGCGTAAACCTGAATCATGCGTGAAACGGCGCCCTGCTTCTCCACCGCACGGTGCTCGCGCGCGACGTCGACGACAGCGACTCTGGGCTGTCGGGCGCGAAGCTCGAGGTCGTGGAGGATGGGGCCATGCGCCCGTTCGTTGCGCGGGTCGCCGCCGGCCTCACGAACCAGCGCCGCGAACCACTCCCGCCATGCCGGGGACACCGCGTCCGGGTTTTCCAGCCAGCGTTCGTAGATTTCCTCGACATAGGGCGCGTTGGCGCCATGGAGCGGAGAGGACTCGAGCAGCGCGCGGGTGGCGTCGTTCATCGCGGAAGGAGCGCACCTGACCGTTGGGGCGGGGCCATTCCGGTGCGCGCGGCGATTATACCGAGTATTTGCGAATGGTTAGCAACATTTCCAAGAAATGGAATGATGGTATTATCGTCGTACTGTACAATTGTCGAACTATTTATTCTCGAGTCCCTGTGAATCTTATCCCGCCGACCCGAACCAACGCCAACTGCTGACGACGGCAACCGACACCGCCAATCCGATCCACAGCTCCCGACCGGTAAACGGCAGTTCGTAGCCGTCCGTCTGACGCCTCCCCGGAGACCGCGTCAGGGCGCGAACGTTCCCTTGGAGCAGCTGGCGCAGCAGCGGCCGGCGACGGTCACGCTGCACGCGTCGCTCGTGATACACGCCGGGAGCGAATCGCTGGCTGCCGGTGAGCTGATGGATGACCTCCCGACGACCGCGCACGCCCTCGGGGAGCAGGTCGCCCGGTTTCCTTCGCGGCTGACGTTTGCGGACACGGATCATGCATTGAGAAATGCATCTCGCGTGCCAGCGACGGTTTGTGCCGCAAAATCCGCGGTATGTACGGGAAATCACCCAAGGCCAGCCAGAGCCGTGGGCCGAGCCTGTAAAAGGCGCCGACTTGGCGAACCGTGAACTGCTTCACGGATACCTTGCGGTGGCCACGGATGCCGCAAGTGCCGCAGCGCCCTGGCGGGACGGCGGGAAGAGATGGCCAGTGGCTGCCAGCAGGGGGTTGCGAGGGATGGCGCCCCGAACAGGAGTCGAACCTGTGACCTCGCCCTTAGGAGGGGCGCGCTCTATCCAACTGAGCTACCGGGGCGCTGCCGCGGATTCTACCCTTGATGGGTAACCCCGCGCAGCAGGTCCACGGCCTTTTCGGCAATCATCACCGTGGGCGCATTGGTATTGCCGCTGACGATGCTCGGCATGATCGACGCATCGACCACGCGCAAGGCGCGCACGCCATGCACCCGCAACGCGGCGTCGACCACGGCACCCGAATCCTGCCCCATGCGGCAGGTGCCGACCGGGTGATAGGTGGTGTCCGCATGCTGCCGGACAAACGCTTCCAGGGCCCGCTCGTCGACGGCGTGACGGGAGTCCGCGGACTCGATTCCGCCATGACGCGCCAAGGCCGGCTGCGCAAGGACCTCACGCGCCAGCCGGACGCCCTGGACCAGCCGACGCAGGTCATCCGGGTCATCGAGGAACGCCGGATCGATCAGCGGCGCCGCGAACGGATCCGCACTCGCGAGACGCAGGGAGCCGCGACTCCGCGGCCGCAGCAGGCAGACATGGAGCGAGTAGCCCTGGCCCAGCAGCGTCTGGCGCCCGTGGTCCTTGAGTTTCGCGACCACGAAATGCAGCTGCACATCCGGCATCGACTCGTTGCGGTCGGTGTGCAGGAAGCCGCCCGCCTCGGCATAGTTGCTGGTCAGCCAACCCTGCCGCCGGACGTGCCAGTTCAAGAGCGCTCCGGGGGCGCGGGCCAGGCCACGCAGCGACAAGCCGAGCGCATCGCGTGCCCGCGGGGCATCCACCACCAGGATGACGTCAGGATGGTCGTGGAGATTGGCGCCGACGCCCTCGAGAGCATGCACGAGCGGAATCCCCAGCTCCCGCAGATGATCGGCCGGACCGATTCCCGACAGCATCAGCAACTGGGGAGAGCCGAAGGCGCCGGCCGCCAACAGCACCTCGCCCCCTGCCGCCAGACGCAGCTGCTGCAAGGAGCCATCAGCCCCGCGGAACTCCAGTCCCTGCACCGTCGGCTGCCCCTCCTCCATCGCGGTCAGCAGGCGACTGACCTGGGTGCCGGTGAGGATGGTGAGGTTCGGTCGGCCGCGTGCGGCATCGAGATAGCCCTTCGCGGTGCTGCAACGTTCACCGTTGCGGTGCGTCACCTGGTAGGCACCGACACCCGTCGCATCGCCATCATTGAAATCGGGGTTGAACGGCCAACCCGCCGCGACGCCGGCGGCGACGAAATCCTCGCGCAGCGCCGCGGGACTGCGCAGGTCCATCACGTTCAGCGGCCCTCCCTGTCCGTGAAACTCGCCGCGGAGACGCTCGTTGTGCTCGGCGCGGCGGAAATAGGGCAGGACGTCCCGCCATGACCACCCCGGATTGCCGGCAGCGGCCCAGCCGTCGTAGTCGGCTGGCAAGCCGCGGACGTAGATCATGGCGTTGATCGAACTGGAGCCGCCGAGGACCTTGCCTCGCGGCTGATACCCGCGGCGGCCGAGAAGTCCGGGCTGGGGAACCGTGGAAAAATCCCAATTGACCTGTCGCGTGCGCGCCAGCGCGGCAAGACCGGCCGGACAATGCACCAGCCACTGGGTATCGCGGGGACCGGCTTCGAGCAGTGCCACACGAACAGCGGGGTTTTCACTCAATCGCGCAGCCAGTACGCAGCCTGCGGACCCTCCACCGACGACCAGATAGTCGAATTCCACGGCACCCCCCGCGATGGCAAACGGGGACCCGGCGCCCCCCAGCGACGCCACGACAATAAACGAAAACGCCCGGTCGTTGCCGACCGGGCGCCTGGTGTGGATGGTGGAGCGGAGGAGGATCGAACTCCCGACCTTCGCATTGCGAACGCGACGCTCTCCCAGCTGAGCTACCGCCCCACGAAGAGGCGGCATCATAATGGTCCCCCGCCGGGGAAGCAACCGCTCCATCCCCGGCACGCATCACGGAAAGCCCGCACCATGCCCGCATCCCATCCCGCCCGCCGCGTCCGAACCGCTACGGCGATCGATCTCGAATTCATCGTCGAAGCAAACCGGGCCATGGCGCGCGAGACGGAAGGGCGCGAACTTGATCCGGTGGTGCTGACCGCGGGGGTCGCTGCGGCGCTCGCGGACCCGCAACGCGGGCGCTACTACATCGCCGAGCAGGACCGACTGCCGATCGGCACCTTGATGCTCACTCGCGAGTGGAGCGACTGGCGCAATGGTGATTTCTGGTGGATCCAGTCGGTCCATGTCCTGCCCACGCATCGCCGCCAGGGCGTCTTCCGGGCGCTCTATCACCATGTGCTGGAGGAGGCGCGGCAGGCGCCGGCGGTCTGCGGGCTGCGCCTGTACGTCGACCACCATAACGCCCAGGCCCGAACCACCTACCTCGGCGTGGGCATGAAGGATGCGGGCTACACGGTCTTCGAGGTGGATTTCAGTTCCGTGGCGCGTTGACCGCCATCCCGCTCAGGGCTGAACCAGTTCCGTCACGGTAGTGCGCGAAAACAACCCGACGGAAACGACATAGAGCCGCGAATAGTCGTCGTCGGCAATCGCCGGCAGCACGGGACCGCCCAGGGACTGCACGATTTCGGGAACCGTATTCGAGTGCCCGACCACCAGCACGCGGCCACCCCGGTGATGGGACTTGATGTGTTCGGCAAGAGCGGCGGTATCGCCGGCAGGCTGGATTTCGAGCGGCACGCGCAAATGCCGGGCGACCGCCCTCCCCGTCTGCCGCGTCCGCTGGAACTCGGTGGCGTACACGACCTCGAGGCGCTGCTCCGGATGGCTGCCGCCGAACAGCCTGGCCAGGCGTTCGGCCCGCGCCGCACCCGCAGCGGACAGTGGAGGATCGCGCGTGCCATCGACGGCCTTTTCCGCATGCCGTACCACGAACACCGTGGTCATCGCCGCGGTCTGCCAGAGGTAGGCGAGGAGCAAGGCAAAGAACAGCGCCCCCACCCCGGAAATCCACATCGGGGTAAGCAAGGGACGACGACGCAGGGCAGCACGCGGATGGCCGTTCATAATCGGCGATGATAGCGTCATGCGAGCCCGCCGTTCCGTCCTTCCCCGCCTTTGCCCTGCCGCGCACCGGTTTCCTGACCTGGTACTGCTCGCGGCCGGGCGCAGCCGCCGACTGGGCCGACCGAAGGCCCTGGTTCGCCGCGGTGGCCAGCCGCTGCTGATCCAGCAGTTGCAGATGGCCCGTGCGGCCGGATTTCGGCGGGTGCATGTCATCCTCGGCGCAGACGCGCCGCGGCTGTCCGCGGCGATCGATGCCGGTGCCCGCGCCGCGCTCGGCTTCGAGTCGCTGCGGCTGCTGCGCGTCCGCGCCTGGCGCGAGGGGATGGGAGGCTCGCTGCGCGAAGCCCTCCATCGCCTGCCCCCCGGCGAGTCTGCGGTGGTGTTGATGCTGCTGGACCAGGTCGGTCTCTCCGCGGGGAACCTGCGCCGGTTGGCTACCGCCTGGCCGCGCGGTGGCCACTGCATGGTCGCCGCCAGTCCTCCGGGTCAGCGCTGGCCGCAAGTTCCCGTCCGCCTCCCAAGGACGCTGTTTGCCACAGCCGAACGAC
>JBJTPC010000147.1:0-3335 GCA_046074905.1 Gammaproteobacteria bacterium | reverse complement strand
CCGCCGCCGCCGCGGGCGGCGTTCGCGCGACTCGACGAGCAGCAGGTGCTGCAGGACAGCCTGGTGCTGGGGCCGGGCGAATTGCTCGTGGAAACCGGCGAGGAACTGCTGTTCCGCCGCGCCCATCTCACGGACGGGCTGCTGCGCCGCCTGCGTCAGGGCGAATTCGCGGTCGAGGGCGAACTGGACTTGCACGGACTGAACAGCCTGCAAGCCCGCGAGGCCCTGCGCCTGTTCATCCGCGATGCGCTGCGCCACCGTTGCCATTGCGTGCGCGTGATCCATGGCAAGGGCAAGCGTTCCGGGCCCCGCGGACCGGTGCTCAAGCACGCGGTGAACGTGTGGCTGCGCCACTTCGATCAGGTCCTCGCCTTCGCCTCGGCGCGCGGCATGGACGGCGGCACCGGCGCGATCTACGTCCTGCTGGCGCGTCAGTGACCGGGAACTAGCCGCCGTCTTCCGGGACGTAGCCCGTCTCGAACAGCTCACGCATCACCGTGGTGGCGTAGCCGCCGGCGGGCAGGCGGAACGACAGCGTCAAGGCGAGCGTGCCGCCATCGCCGGGCGGATTCTCGTCCCAGTGCCAGCTGAGGTCGCGGACCGGCAGGCGCAACGGCCGGGTATCGAGTTCGACGCCTGCGGCTGCCAGCGCGGCAGGCACCTCTCCCCAGGGTTCGGGCAGGCCCCGCCAGGCATCGCCCTCCAGCACGCGGGCATCGCCGGCCAACCCGGCATCGCCACTGCCGGCCAGTGAGCCGGTGGGATGGATGTCGAACGCGGCCAACCGCGAGCGCAGCGTGTCATCGACCTCCGCCACCTTGAAGCGGCTGCGCGAACCATCGAGGTTGGCGAGGTCACCCGGCACCAGGGTATCCCACAGTCCGGCGCGCACGCGGGCGGCCAGAGCGGCGTTGAACAGCAGCGACCTCGCCGCGGACAGCACGAAACCCCGGTCCTCGCGGCGCGGCGGGAGCGCGCCACCGGCCGCCCAGGCGGTCACCGCACCCAGGTTCGCTGCATCACGCCCGAAGCGCTGCTCGCCGAAATAGTTCGGGACGCCGCGCTCCCGGACCTGCTCGAGTCGCTCCTCGACGGCGGCACGGTCGGCGGTGACGCCCCGCGCCACCACCGTGAAGCGATTGCCCGCCAGCGCGCCGCGCGGCAACTTCCGCGCGTGGGGCAAGGCCGACAGCACGCGGAACGGCTCACCCAGGGCATCGACGTCCCAGGCGGGCGGCGGCCCGGCCTTGGGTGAACGCTGCGGGACGGTGAAGTGCTGCGAGGTGACGGCATGCCGGTCCTTGAAGCCCGCGAAGCCGATGTCACGGTCGCTCACCTGCGCGTGACGGGCCAGGGCGCCAACCGCGGCCAGCGTGGTGACGCCGCGCTTCTCGAGGCACACCAGCCAGTGCGCGGCGCCCCCGTCGGCGGTGAAAGCCAGTACCTCGTCGACCCGAAAATCTTCCGGAACGGCGCGCAGACGTGCGCTGCCGAGTGCCGGGCCGAAAGCGCGAGGCGGCGACAAGGCAAGCGCGAGCGGCAGGCTCATTCCGCCACCGGCCAGAGCATCACCGCAGCCTGGGCCGCCAGTCCCTCGCGGCGCCCCGTGAAACCCAGTCGTTCGGTGGTCGTGGCCTTCAGCCCGACTGCGCCCTCCTCGACCGCGAGGAGTGCGGCGATTCGCTGCACCATCGCTTCGCGATGTCCCTTGAGGCGGGGCGCCTCGGCGAGCAGTGTCAGGTCCGCGTTGCCGACGCGATAGCCCCTTGCGTGGGCGAGGGCCAGGCAATGCCGGACGAAGCGTTCGCTGGCGGCACCGCGCCACTGCGGGTCGCTGTCGGGAAAGTGCTGACCGATGTCGCCAAGGGCCAGGGCGCCGAGGAGTGCGTCGCACAACGCATGCAGGAGGACGTCCCCGTCCGAATGGGCAACGACACCCCGGTCGTGTGGCACCCGGACTCCGCCGAGCCATACGTGATCCCCGGGGCCGAAGGCATGGACATCGAAACCGAAGCCGACGCGGGGACCGCGCCGGACGGCAGTGGGTTCCTCAGGCGGCATCGGTCGACTCCTCCTCGCGGGCCCGCAGGACCGCGGCGGCGAAGGCCAAATCCGCGGGCAAGGTGATCTTCACGTTGTAAGGACTGCCGGGGACCAGCACCGGGGTCCGACCGCATGCCTCGACGGCGCTGGCCTCATCGGTGGGTGGTTCCGCCGCCCCGCGTGCCGACCGTGCGAGCGCGGCACCGAGTGCCTGCTGCAGCAGTCCCAGCGGAAAGGCCTGCGGCGTCAAGGCCCGCCATAGCCCGTCGCGGGGAACGGTCGCGACCGCCTGCGGGAGCGCCTCCACCGCGGCGGCACGCTTCACGGTATCGGTCACGGGCAGACCCAGCAGGGCACCCTGCGCGGCGCCCGCCGGGGTCCGCAGTGCCGCCAGCAGGGCACGCAATTCCGCACTTGACAGGCACGGCCGGGCCGCGTCATGCACCAGTACCCAATCCGCCGCCGCACCCCCGCGCCGTTCAACCTCCGCGAGCCCGGCCAGCACGCTCGCTGCGCGCGTATCGCCGCCGGGCGTGGTGGTGACGCGCGGGTCGCGGGCCGCCGGCAGGGCGGCGAAACGGGCATCACCGGCGGCGAGCGCCAGCACGAGGCCGCAGCACTCCTCGTCCCCCGCCGGCGCGTTGAGGAAAGGCGCCAGCGCATGTTCGAGCACCGTGGCGCCACGCAAGACGGCGTATTGCTTGGGCTCCGCATGGGCAAAACGGCTGCCGCTGCCGGCAGCCGGCACCACCACCCAATACCTCATGGCGGAGGGCTTCAATGCGCGGGCGGCGGGGCGCCCGGCATCTGCGGGGCCGGCTGCAGGGCCCCCGAAGTCGCCGCCGCGGCCGGAACCACGCCAGCAGCGGCCGGTGCGGGGACCGGCACGGGCGCCGGGCGGGCACTCAGCGGGGTCCCGGGGGGCACCACCTGATAGAAGGTTTCGGCGCGACCAATCATCCCGAGGTCGTTGCGGGCCCGCTCCTCGAGGGCAGCCGTGCCCTTGCGCAGGTCGATGACCTCCGCCGCGAGCTGGGCGTTGCGGCGCGAGAGCTCGTCGTTCTCGGCTCGCTGGGCGGCCACCGCCGCCCGCAGGTGAACGGACTCGCGCACGCCGTTCTCGCTGATCCACAGCCGGTACTGCAGGAGCAGCAGCAGGGCGAGCAGCAGACCGACGAGGAACTTCATGCGCGCGAATCTATCACCGTGCGCCGACCGGCACCACCGGGAACGCCGCCGCCCCCGCATAGCGCGCATGGATACCCAGCGCCGCCTCGATCCGCAGCAGCTGG
>JBJTPC010000146.1:0-2132 GCA_046074905.1 Gammaproteobacteria bacterium | reverse complement strand
TCCTTCTTGCGGTCGGTGATGCGCAGGTAGCCCTGCTCGTCCCGCACCGCCACGTCGCCCGTGTGCAGCCAGCCCGCCGCATCGATGGCCTCGGCGGTGGCAGCCGGGTCATCGAGATAGCCCTGCATCACGTTGAACCCGCGCACCCACAGCTCGCCCGGCTCGCCGGTGGCGGCCTCTTGCCCCTCGTCGGTGACCAATCGCACCTCGACGCCCGGAATCGGTGCGCCGCAGGTGGAGGCCACGCGCTCGACGCTGTCGCCGATGCGGCACATGGACACCACGCCCGTGGATTCCGTGAGGCCGTAGCCGGTGAGCACCGTGCGGAAGCCGAGCTCTTCCTGCATGCGCCGGATGAGGACCGCCGGCACGGTGGCCGCGCCCGTCACGGCGACGCGCAGCGAGGAGAGGTCGTGCTTGCCGAGGTCCGGATGCGCAAGCAGCGACTGGAAGATGGTGGGCGGTCCCGGCAGCAGCGTGATGCGGTCCGCGACGATGCGCCGCATCACTTCGCCGGCGTCGAACACCGCCATCGGCAGGGCAGTGGCGCCGTGCAGCAGGCACACCAGCCAGCCGCTCTTGTAGCCGAAGGCGTGGAAGAACGGATTGACGATCAGGTAGCGGTCCCCGGGGGTGACGCCGACCGCGGCTCCCCAGGCACGGAACGAGCGGGTGTTCTGGCCATGCGAGCACAACACGCCCTTGGGCCGCCCGGTGGTGCCCGAGGTGAACAGGATATCGGCGATGGTGTCGGCGCGAAGCGCGTCGACCGCAGCCTCGACGACCGCCGGTTCCACCGCGTGGCCCAGTGCCAGGAAGTCCTCCCAGCGTTGCACGGGGGGCAGGTTCGACGGGCTCGGCGCCGGGGCCGTACTTGCCTGGCCCTCGGGCACGGCGCAACGCACGACGTGCCGCAGGTCGGGCAGGTCTTCGCCGGCGAGCAGCGTGGGATAGTCCGCGCCGAGAAAGGGCTCCACCGTGACGAGCACGCGCACGCGACTGCGGCGCAGGATGTCCGCCGCCTCGCGACCTTTCAGGCGCGTGTTGAGCGGCACCAAGGCCGCGCCGAGGCACTGCGCGCCGAGGGCCGAGAGGATCCACTCGGGCTGGTTCGGTGCCCAGATGGCCACGCGGTCGCCGGCCACCACCCCGGCAGCATGGAAGGCGCGTGCGGCAAGGACGACATCGTCCCACAGGGCGGCAAACGTCCAGCGTCGCGAGGGCACCTCGAGCGCGGCATGGTCAGCCCACACGGCGGCGGCGGCGCGCAGCACGCCGGGCGCCGTCAACTCGGTCGCCACGCGCTCGGCGCCGGCCGCGTCGGCCCCGTCGATGCCGGGCACGCAAGCGTCGGATATCAATTTGTTCCCCCGAAAACCCGCGCTTCGGCAGCGCAACTGCTATTGGAATGCCTGATGCGTACTGAAACTAGCAAATTTTTACGCACTATGCGAGACTCGAACGATGTCCGCGCAGTTCGATTTTGCCGGGTTGGTGGTGGTGGTCACGGGGGGTGCCAAGGGCATCGGTCGTGGCATCGCCGAGGCTTTTCTGGAGGCCGGCGCGGTAGTAATCACCTGTGGCCGGCGCCCCCCCGACAGCCTCCCGACGACCGCCGCCGGTCGCACCGCGGAATTCCACCCCTGCGACGTGCGCGACCCCGCCGCCGTCGACGCTTTCTTCGATGGCGTGATGGCGCGACACGGTCGTCTCGACGTGCTCATCAACAACGCCGGCGGCTCGCCGCCGCATAACGCCGCGGACATCCCCGCGCGCCTCGCCGAGCGTATCGTGCAGTTGAACCTGCTGGCGCCACTGTACTGCGCGCAGGCCGCCAACCGCCATTTCCAGGCGCAGGGCAGCGGTGCCATCGTGAACATCTCGAGTGTCGCCGGCGCGCGGCCGGCGCCGGGCAGCGCCGCTTACGGTGCCGCCAAGGCGGGTCTGCTCAGCCTTTCCCGCTCGCTCGCGATGGAATGGGGCCCGAGGGTGCGGGTCAATGCCATCATCGTCGGCCTGATGGCCGCCGACAATCTCGACTTCTACGGCGGCGCCGCGGGCGTGCGCCGCATCGATGCGATGTTGCCGCTCGGTCGCATGGGCAAGCCGGCGGACATCGCCGCGGCCTGCCT
>JBJTPC010000145.1:0-2731 GCA_046074905.1 Gammaproteobacteria bacterium | reverse complement strand
GCCGCCCGCCGCATCGCGCTTTCGTGGAGCGCATCCGCCGCGGTCAGATCTGCGGGCGGCGGCGGCAGTTCGCAGTGCTCGACCGCTCCGCTGTTGCGCTCCACGCTGCAAGACAGTGTCCAGGCGACGCCATCCGCGGGCAGGAGGTGACGAGCGCCGAGCCGTGACACCAGCAGATGGCGCAAGGCGATGCTCGGAGCGCGGCTGGGCGACAGCTTCGCCCAATCCACCGTGACAGGCGGCGGCGGCGAGGAATCACGCACGGCGTCCAAGCGGATGCGACAGGCCCGGGGGCCGTCGCTGCGTGCGTAGTCCATCTGGAACTGGAACCGCGTCTCCCGCAAGTTGCCACCGTCGGGGGTGCGGCCACGCAACCAGCGCCGTGCAGGCTGACGCCCTCGGAGCTTCTCGCGCGGGACGGGCTTGCCCAGGGTCTCGTCCAGCGTCTGGACCCGCTTGATGCGGGAGCGGGCGCCTATCGATTCCGCATATTCGCCGGGCAGCAATCCACCGGAGGGCTCCATGGGCCCCGTCTGTGGTTCGATGGCGATGAAGACAGCGCGGGCGCGTCGCTCGCAATCATCCGCATCCGTGGCCGCGGCTTCGTGCTGCAATTCGATGGAGTAACCTCCATGATGACCGCGCACCAGGCTGGCACTGAAGGACAGGTCGGCAATCACGATGCCGCTGGCGGCAGCCAGCTGCCGCGGCTTGCCGCTGTGCGGGTAGGGGTTGCCATCCACCCATGCAATGTCCGGCAGGTCCCGCCGGACGTCCTCGAACGGCGTGCCCAGCCGCAGGGGCCCCAGCCCGGCGGGCAGGTCCGCGGCGACCGCCACGACGGGCAGGAAGTTCATCACCGCGAAGCAGAGGCCAAGGCGCCGGCGCATCTCAGGCCTGCCTGCCGCGGTTCCACCAGGCATAGAACGGCAATCCCGCAAGGATGATGGCGAGTCCGGTCAGTGCCTGACGCGGCGTGGCATACAGCGCATTGGCCAACAGCGCAGCGGAGACGGCCACGAACAGGAACGGCAGCCAGGGATAGCCCCAGGTGCGGAAGGGGCGGGGCAGGTCCGGTTCACGCCGGCGGAACACGATGACCGCCGCGGCACACAGTGCGTAGAACGCGCAGGACGCGAAGACCACCGAGTCCGTCAGCGTGTCGTAGGTTCCCGAGACCGTGAGGACGCTGGCCCATGCCGACTGTGCCAGTACGGCCCGTACCGGCACCCGGGTCCGCGGCGAGAGCTCGCCGAGCGAGCGGAAGAACAGGCCCTCGCGGGCCATCGCGAACGGCACGCGCGAGTTCGCCAGTACGCTGGCATGCAGCGAGCCCAGCGAGGACATCATCAATGCAGCGGCGATGAAGGTGACGGCGACCGGCCCGGCGAAGGTCGCCATGGCTGCGGCGGCCACGGAGGAGGTCGGCGAGACGCTGGCAATCTGCATCGGCGTCAGCACCCAGAAGTACGCGAAGTTGATCAGCAGGTAGAGGGCGATCACCAGCAGGGTGCCCCAGATGAACATGCGGGGCAGGTTGCGCTGTGGATCCTTCACCTCGCCGCACAGCGGCGAGACATTGTTCCAGCCGTCATAGGCCCACAGCGCACCGAGCATCGCGGCACCGAAGCCCGCCAGGCCGCCCATGGCGCTGGGCTCGACGCCTTCGCAGGTGCCGCCCGCCGCACCCATCGAGAAATGAGCGGTATCGCCCTGGCCGAACACGAACGCACCGATACCGACTGCCAGCACCATCGCCACCTTGAGCGCGGTGAGTACCGTGGCGGCATTGCCCGTGGCGCTCACGGAGAGGGTGTTGAACAGCGTGACCGTCCACAGCGCCGTCAGCGCCACGGTGGTCAGGCCGTTCACCGCGATGCCGTCGCCCAGCGGCAGGGTGAACAGCGTGGCATCGAGCGCACCACCGAGCGCGACATTCATGAAGATGGCGAAGCCCACCGATAGTGCCGCCTGGGAGCCGGTCTTCATGATGGCGAACACGGTCCATCCATAGAGGAAACTCGTGAGGCGCACATAGGCCCGGCGCAGGAACACAAAGTCGCCGCCGGCCGAGGGCATCATCGCGCCCAACTCCGCGTAGCAGAAGGCACCGGCCAGCGAGAGCAGGCCAGCCGCCAGCCACACCACCATCACCCACCATGGATCGTCGACGTTGCAGGTCATGACCCGGGTCTTGAGGAAGACCCCGGTGCCGATGACATTCGCGACATTGATGGAGATGCCGGCGACCAGGCCCAGGCTGCGGGAGAGTCCCGGATCGTTGGATGAGTTCATGGCGCCACGCTACCGGGGGGCGCGCCGCCGGGCAAGGCGTGGCGGGATGCCGTGTGCTGACGCACCCCCGCGCGGGCTTTTTTGCGCGACAATGCGCCACCTTTCCGGAGCCTGCCCATGAACAACGCCCCCACGCCTCTGAGCGATGACGAACTGCTCGAACTTGCCGAGTTCCTCGTCTCCGATGCCGTTCCCGAATCCGCCATGGATATCGAGACGCTGGACGGCTTCCTGTGTGCCCTGGCCGTAGGTCCGGAAGCCGTCACGCTCGGTGAGGCGCTGCCGTTCGTCTGGAGCGATGACCCTGGCGTCGGCGCGGTCCCGGTGTGGTCCTCTCCGGAGCAGCACGCGCGCATCACGGGCTTGATCAGCCGCATGTACGCCGAACTGGCCGAGGCAGTGGTCGCCGAAGAGCAGGTCGAGCCACTGATCGTCG
>JBJTPC010000144.1:0-2134 GCA_046074905.1 Gammaproteobacteria bacterium | reverse complement strand
GCGCAGCTTGGCGACCCACTTTGCCGGCTCGAAGTACTGCACCTGGCTGTCCCACAAGCCGGTCGTCACCAACATGGCCGGATAGGCCTTGCGCTCCACGTTGTCGTAAGGCGAGTAGGAGAGCATGTAGTCGTAGGCGGTCTTGTCCTTGGGGTTGCCCCACTCGTCCCACTCGTTGGTGGTCAGCGGGATGCTCTCGTCGAGCATCGTGGTCACCACGTCGACGAAGGGAACGTGGGCGACGATGCCGCGGTAGTCGAGCGGGGCGAGGTTCGCCACCGCCCCCATCAGCAAGCCGCCGGCGCTGCCACCCATCGCGAATACCTTGCCCGCCTGGCCGTAACGCTCGGCGACAAGGAACCGCGTGACATCGATGAAGTCCGTGAAGGTATTCCGCTTGCGCTGCAGGCGGCCGTCGTCATACCAACGGCGTCCCATCTCCTGGCCACCGCGGACATGCGCAATCGCATAGACGAAGCCGCGGTCCAGCAAGGGCAACCGCGACACGGAGAATGACGGATCGGTGGACAGGCCGTAAGAGCCGTAGGCGTACTGGTAGACGGGCGCCGTGCCATCCAGCTTCGTGCCCTTGCGGTAGACGATGCTCACCGGCACCTGCATGCCGTCGCGCGCCATGGCCATGCGGAACTCGACCACGTAATCCGCGGGGTTGTAGCCGCCGAGCACCGGCTGGCGCTTGAGCAGCCGACGCTCGCCACTCGCCACGTCCAGCTCGTACATGCTGGCCGGGGTGGCCAGCGAGGTATAGGAATAGCGCAGCCGCGTGGCTGACTGCTCCTCGTTCGCCGCAAGCGCCATCGTGTACGAGGGTTCGTCGGCTGCCACGTAGGCATCCCGCTTGCCGTCCCAGTCGAGCACGCGCACCTTGGAAAGACCGCCGCTCCGTTCCTCCACGGCGAGGAAGGACTGGAAGGTGGTGAAGTCCTGCACGAAGGCGTCGGCACGATGCGGCACGACGTCACGCCACTTGCTCCGGTCTGCGACCTCGTCTGCCTTCACGCGGATGATGCGGAAGTTCGGCGCCTGCCAGTTGGTCCGCACCACGAACTCGTCACCGAGATCCTCGATCTGGTACTCGTGGTCGCGCTCGCGCGGGATGAGCACGCGGAACTCGCCGGCGGGCCGGTCGGCATCGAGCACCCGCACCTCGGAGGAGACGGTGCTCTCGAGGTAGATGGCGACGAAGCGCTCGGACCGCGACTTGCCGACGCCGAGGTAGAAGGTCTCGTCGTCATTGACGAAGACCTCCACGTCCTGCGACACCGGGGTGCCGAGCACGTGGCGCATCACGCGCTTGCCGAGCAGGGTCTGCCGATCCTTGTCGACGTAGTAGATGGTGCGGTTGTCGTTGGCGATCGCGAACCCGGGCTCGGCATTCTCGATGCGGTCCGGCAGCCACTCGCCGGTTCTCAGGTCGCGGAAACGCAGTACCCACTGGCGACGGCCGACCGTATCTTCCGCCCAGCCGAGGAGCTGCCCATCAGGGCTCACTTCGTAGCCGCCGACCTGGAAGAAGTCATGACCCTCGGCCAAGGCGGGGCCGTCGATCAGGACCTGTTCGGGCGCCTCCGGCTGGCCGCGCGGACGACGCGCGTAGACGGGATACTCCTTGCCTTCCGTGAACCGCGAGTAGTACTCCCAGGCGCCCTTCGGCGAGGGCACGGAGCTGTCGTCCTGCTTCACGCGGGAGACGATCTCGCCGTAGAGCCGCTCCTCCAGCTCGCGAACGGGCGCCATCATCGCCGTGCGGTAGGCGTTCTCGGCCTCGAGGTAGGCAAGCATCTCCGGGTTCTTGCGCTCGTCATCGCGGAGCCAGTAGTACGGATCCTCGCGATTGCCATGGGGCGAGGTCACGACGTGCGGCTTGCGGGCTGCGACCGGTGGTTGCAAGGTGGAAGCGGTCGACGGGGTGGATGACATGGCGGGGGAGTTTCCGGCGACGGCGTGGTGGTGAAAAAGGGCGCCAACCAGCAGGCTGGCCAGGGCGAGCGCGGCGCGGCGGCCGGCCACCGGGACGAGGAAAGGCATGACCGACTCCACTGGGTGGGGGCACGCAGTGTAACTTGCGTGCTAGCCTCGCGACATGGATTCGCCAATCGCCCGCCTGCTGGTA
>JBJTPC010000143.1:0-10512 GCA_046074905.1 Gammaproteobacteria bacterium | reverse complement strand
ACGACCGAACTCGTACTTGGTGACCAGCCGCTCGCCGCAGGCGATGGGAATCGACGTGGCACGGGCCACCTTGGCCATCTCCTCGGGCGCGTCCGGCGGCACCGGCTCCTCGAACCACAGCGGCTCGTAGGGCTCCAATCGCCTGGCGAGCCGGATGGCCCCGGAAGCAGTCATCTGGCCATGGGTGCCGAACAGGAGGTCCGCCTTGCCGCCCACGGCTTCGCGCAGCTGTCGGCAGAAGCGCTCGCAGAGGTCCATCGCCTAGAGCGAGAGATGGCGACCGTCGAAAGCCGTGTAGGGACCTGCCGGATCGAACTTCACGGCCGTGAACCCCTGCGCGACGATCTCCGCCGCGCGCTCGGCCGACAGGTCCGGATGCTGGTACACGTTCACCTTGTCGCCCGGGCGGGCGTAGATGTAGGTGTACGAGCGCAGCTTTTCGTGGACCTGGCCGCCGAGCAGGTTGTACACCGGCTGGCCTGCCGCCTTGCCGATGATGTCCCAGCAGGCCATCTCGAGGGCGCTGATCACGCCGGCCATGCTCAGGTCCGGGCGCTGCGTGAAGCCGGCCGAGTACATGCGCCGCCACATCCTCTCGATGTGATGCGGGTTCTGACCTTCCATGTAGCGGCCGAACGTGTCCTGCAGCATCTGCGCGACGATGTCGGGGTGGAACGGCAGGCAATAGGCCTCGCCGACACCGCTGATGCCGCAGGCCGTCGTGAGCTTGCAGAACACGAAGTAGCGCCCACCGTAGTGCGGGGGCGGATTGCCGACGACGAATGTCTGGATGGTCTGGAGCTTCATGCGTGGAATCCGTTGATGACCTTCACTTCAAGGAAATCGTGCAGTCCCCACTCGCCCCACTCGCGGCCGTTGCCGGACTGCTTGTAGCCGCCGAAGGGAGATTCATAGTCCTGGCCACGGCCGTTGAGCGACACCATGCCGACCCGCAGGCGGCGTGCCACGGCCACGGCCTTGTCGCGGTCCTGCGTCTGGACATAGGCGGCGAGACCATACGGCGTGTCATTCGCGATGTCGACCGCCTCGTCCACCGTACGGAACGGGATCATCACCAGCACCGGGCCGAAGATCTCCTCGCGCGCGATGAACATCTGGTTGTTCACGTCCGCGAAGATCGTGGGCTTGACGTAGAAGCCCTGGCTGAAGCCCTCCGGCCGACCGAGGCCGCCGAGCACGAGCCTCGCGCCCTCATCGATGCCTCGCTGGATGCAGGCCTGGACCTTGTCGAACTGCATGCGCGAGGCGAGCGGCCCGATATGCGGGCCAGGCAGCGCGGGGTCACCCACCTTCACCTTCGCACCGGCCGCCACGGCCAACTCCACCGCGCGCGCATACACGCTCTCCTCGACCAGCATGCGCGTCGGCGCATTGCAGCTCTGGCCGGTGTTGTTGAAGCAGTGCCATACGCCGCGCTTGACCGCGGCCTCGAGGTCGGCGTCGGCGAAGATGATGTTGGGCGACTTCCCGCCGAGCTCCTGATGGACTCGCTTGACCGTGTCGGCCGCGTTCTTGGCCACCTGCACGCCGGCGCGCGTGGAACCGGTGAAGGAGACCATGTCGACATCCGGGTGCGCACTCAGTACGTTGCCGACCACCGGTCCGGTGCCGAACACGAGGTTGAACACGCCCTTCGGCAGCGCCGCCTCGTGGACGAACTCGGCGAACAGCTGCGCCGACAGGGGGCTTTGCTCGCTGGGCTTGAGCACCACGGTGCAACCGGCCAGCAGCGCCGGGGCCACCTTGGCGGCGACCTGGTTCATCGGCCAGTTCCACGGCGTGATGAGCACGCAGACGCCAACGGGCTCGTGGACCAGCTCGCCGGCGCTGCCGGAGCGCTGCTCCCAGGCCATCCGTTCGGCGGCCGCCAGCGTGGCCTTGAGATGTCCCGGTCCGCACTCCGCCTGCGAGTTCCGCGAGAGGTCGTGCGGCGCACCCATCTCCGTGGTGATGGCGGCGACCATCTCGTCGTAGCGACGCTCGAACACCGCCAGCAGGCGCTGCACGTGTCCGATACGCTCCGCCAGCGACGTGGCGGCGTAAGCCGGAAACGCCGCCTTGGCGGCCGCGACGGCGGCGTTGGCCTCCGCTTCGCCGCCCATGTCGATCAGCGCCACGACCTGCTCGTTGGCGGGGTTGACGACCTCGAAGCGCGGACCCTGGAGGGCGGAGGCCACCCATTGACCGTTGATGTAATGCTGCAGTGTGTTCACGGCGTGGGACTCGTTGTCAGTGGCGACGGGAAGGGTTCAGATCGGGCTGATGCCCGTGGCACGGGTCTGGTCCTGCACGATGCGGCGTGCCGACCAGAAGTAGTGGAATGTCGCCCAGAAGCCGACCGGCGTCAGGCAGAGCAGGGCCAGTCGCAGCGATTCGGCACTGCCCTGGCCGGCAGGATCGAACCAGTTGCTGAGTGAGCCGACGTACACCGGCGCGATGATCAGGTTGCCGACGTTGGCCACGAACAGCGTCGCGGCGCAGAACATCGCACGCATGCGCGGCATGGCCAGGTTGTTGAGGATGCCGAAGCACGGACCGATGTAGAAGTAGATGGCCGGAATGAAGATCCAGCACAGCCAGTAGGCAGTGTCCAGGCTGCGCGTGTAGTAGATGCCGATGGAGGTCACCGTGGCGATACCGACGATGTAACCCATGAATTTCACCATGCGGCGCGGGTCGTCGAAGTAGCGACGGGTAAACAGCCAGCTGGTGATCAGCGTGGCGAAGCCGCCGCCGAACAAGTGGATGTTGCCGGTGACGAGGCCTGCCTCCTCGGCGTTGAGATGATGGATCCGCTGCAGGAAGCTGGGCGTGAAGTAGATCAGGCCCCAGCCCCAGAGGGCGGTGAGGGCACTGGCAATCATCACGTGGACTGCGGAGGTCTGCTCGAACAGGAAGTTCGTGGTCTCCTTGACGCTGGGCGCAGTCTCCTGGATCTCCGCGTCGAGCTGGCCACGGGCAGGTTCGCGGATGGTGAACCAGATGAGCGCACCGACCAAGAAGCCCGGCAGACCCAGCACCCAGAACACCGACTTCCACCCGTAGGCCTCGGCGACCGCCCCGGCGAACTCGTAGGCCAGCCAGGCGCCGATGGGGGCACCGAGCGAGAAGATGGTGAGGGCCATCGGTCGCCGCGACGCCGGGAAATAGTCGGACAGGATCGAATTCGCACCCGGCGTGCCGCCCGCCTCGCCGACGCCGACGCCGATGCGGCTGAGGGCGAAGCCGATGATGGAGCTGGCGACGCCGCAGAGAATCGTGGCGCCGGACCACAGCGAGATGCAGACAGCGACGATCTTGGTGCGGTTGCGGCGGTCGAGGATGTAGGAGACGGGAAAACCCAGCACCACGTAGAACAGCGCCAGTGGCCAGGACGAGAGCATGGCGACGCCCTGATCCGTGAGATCGAGGTCGCGCTTGATGTCGTCCAGGACCGTCGACACCACGTAGCGGTCGGCGATGCTCAGCGTGTAGACCAGCATCATCACGATGAGCACGTACCAGCGCGTGGCCATGGACGTGGTGTTCGGTTTCTCGGTGATCATCGGACGGCCCCCTCGGATGGCTGGCACGGTTGCCCACCCCCCGGTTCGGGTCCCGGTCGGAGGGGGTCCGCGGACCTGCCAGTTTTACGGGCTTTCCGGGCGCAATGCCAGCACCCCGGCTTAAGGAAAGTTTCCCCTGGCGCCGGTATTTTTTGCTTGCTGCCGGGCCCTCGCTTGCCTAGCCTCCCGTCCCGTGGGGCAGACCGCGCCCCGGTGAGGAATCCCGTCCATGGAAAACCTGCGTATCGGCTTCATCGGTCTTGGCAATGTCGGCGGCAAGCTGGCCGGCAACCTCCTGAACAACGGCGCCGACCTCACCGTCCGCGACCTGAACCCCGAACTGGTGGCCGAATTCGTCGCCCGCGGCGCCAAGTCCGCCGCCTCGCCGAAGGCGATGATCGAGAATTGCGATGTCGTCATCACCTGCCTGCCCTCGCCGGCTGCCTCGGCAGCCGTACTCGAGGCCGAGGACGGCATCATCGCCGGCATGTCGCCGGGCAAGGTGTGGATGGAGATGAGCACCACCGACAGCCACGAGATCCAGCGCCTCGCGCCGCTCGTGGAGGCCAAGGGTGGCCTGGCGATGGAGTGCCCCGTTTCGGGAGGCTGCCATCGCGCGGCCACCGGCAACATCGCCATCTTTGCCGGGGGCCCGCGCGCCGGCTTCGAGCGCGTGCTGCCGGTGCTGACCATCCTCGGTCGGGAAATCCTGCACACCGGCGAGCTGGGCACTGCCTCCAAGCTGAAGGTGCTCACCAACTATCTCTGCACGGTGCACCTCTGTGCGCTGGCCGAGGCCTGGGTGGTGGCCAAGAAGGCCGGGCTCGACCTCAACATGGCCTATGACGGCATCCGCATCTCGTCGGGCAACTCCTTCGTCCACGAGACGGAGAGCCAGGTCATCCTCAACGGCAGCCGCGACATCAACTTCACCATGGACCTCGTGATCAAGGACGTGGGCCTGTTCGACGAGCTGGCGCAGGAGGTGGGCGTGCCGCTGGAGCTGTCGCCGCTGGTCCTGAACATCTTCAAGGACGGCATGGCCAAGTACGGCCCGCGGGAGTTCTCGCCGAACATCATCCGCCGTCTCGAGGAGGCGGTGGGCGTCAAGGTGCTGGGCGAGGGCTTCCCGCCGCAGATGGAAGACTCGCAGCCGCCCGCACGCGGTGCCGAAGTGGTGCCCCGCAACCGCAAGGCACCCGCGACCTGAACTTTCCGCGCTCCGCCGTGCCGGGCCTAGGCGGCGTGGCCGCTGCCGGCATGACCCGCCGCCGAGACGAGCCAGTCCATGAAGCCGCGGATACGCGGGTTTTCCTCGGCATCCACCCGGCAGATGGCACCCCAGCTGCCGGGACATTTCACCGTCAGGTCCACCGGACGGACCAAGCGCCCGGCCGCAAGATCCTCGTCGGCGAACGGACCATTCACCAGCGCCACGCCGCGGCCGGACAGCGCGATTTCCAGCGCCACCGCCACGGTATCCGCCAGCACGGCCGGCTTGGCGCGGAACTCGACTTCCGCGGCCTTGAACCAGAACTCCCCGTTGCGGGCCTCGCTGTACACCGCCACCAGCGGCAACTGCTGCAGCGCACCGGCGCCCGGCGCTGGACCCAGGGAAGCGGCCATCGCCGGGGTGCAGACGGGAAACAGCTGGTAATCGAACAGCGGTACCCAGCGGTAGTCCGGACCGGGGGGTGCCTCGCAATAGACCAGGCCCACATCCGCGATGGAGTCGTCGAACGAAGCGTCGTAGGCACAGGTGCTCAGCAGTACCGTTGTGTCGGGGTGGCTGGCGCTGTAGTCCGGCAGGCGCGGCGCCAGCCAGCGAATGGATGCCGTGACGTAGGTCTGGACGCGCAGGGGTGCATCGGCGCGTGCTCGACGGACGATTTCAGCCCCGTCGATGAGGGTCTCGAGGGCGGTGCGCACGTACTTGTAGAGCAGCTGGCCCTCGGGCGTCGGCACGAGCGACCGGCCGGAGCGCGAGAACAGCGCCACGCCCAACTCCTCCTCCAGCACCTGGATCTGGTAGCTGACCGCCTGATGCGTCAGGCACAGCTCATCCGCCGCATCACGCACGCTTTGCCGGCGGCTGGTGGCCTCGAAGCCTTTCAGTGCGTTCAGCGGCGGCAGCTTGCGAAGATCGATTTTTGCGCGCACGAAATCCCTCGCGATAGACTCGAGAGAGTCGCGGGAACCCTTCCCGGAGAACCCCCTTGAACCAGTTCGATTACATCATAGTCGGTGCCGGCTCGGCCGGTTGCGTCCTCGCGAACCGCCTCTCGGCGGATGGCCGCCATCGCGTGCTGCTGCTGGAGGCGGGCCCGCGTGATCGCTCGCCGTGGATCCATGTGCCGATCGGCTACGGCATCACGCACAACGATCCGGCCGTGAACTGGATGTACAACACCGAACCCGATGGCGGCCTCGGCCGCCCGGCCTTCTGGCCGCGCGGCAAGGTGCTGGGCGGGTCCAGCGCCATCAATGCGATGGTGTACATGCGGGGCCATCCCGGCGATTTCGACGACTGGGCGGCGGCCGGCAATCCCGGCTGGTCCTACCGTGAGGTGCTGCCGTACTTCATCCGCTCCGAGGACAACGCACGCGGCGCGTCGGAATACCACGGAGCCGGCGGGCCGATGCACGTATCGGACATCACCGATCACGCGCATCCCCTCTGCCGGAACTTCCTCGACGCCTGCACCGCGGCCGGCTATGGCCCGACGCCCGACTTCAACGGTGCGCAGATGGAAGGTACCGGCCTGTGGCAGATGACGATCAAGGACGGCTGGCGCGTCTCGACGGCGACGGCGTTCCTGGATCCGGTCCGCAAGCGCCCCAACCTGCGCATCGAGACGCTCGCGCACGTCACGCGCGTGCTGTTCGAGGGTACACGCGCCGTGGGCGTCGAGTTCATTCAGCGTGGGACGCGGCAGGTCGTCCGGGCCGCCCGCGAGGTGGTGCTGAGTGGCGGTGCGATCAACACGCCGCAGTTGCTGCAGTTGTCGGGTGTGGGGGCCGGGTCGCTGCTGCAGCGCCATGGCATCCCCGTGGTGGCGGACTCGCCGGCGGTCGGTCAGGGCCTGCAGGACCATGTCGCGGTCTGCCATTTCTACGTCGCCCGGGTACCGACGCTGAACCAGCGGCTCTACCCGTGGTACGGCAAGGTGGCGGCCGCCCTGCAATACGCACTGACGCGCGGCGGACCGCTCGGCATGTCCGTGAACCAGGCCGGTGCCTTCGTCCGCAGCCGGCCCGGGCTGTCGCGGCCGAACCTGCATCTCTACTTCAACCCCATGAGCTACACCACGCAGAAGGTGGTGAAACGCAAGATGACCAACCCCGACCCGTGGCCGGGCTTCCTGATGTCATTCAATACCTGCCGGCCCACCAGTCGCGGCTGGCTGGCCATCCGCTCCGCCGATCCCCTCGCCCCGCCGGAAATCCACCCGAACTCCATCGCCACCCCCGAAGACCTGCAGGATGTCTACGAGGGCTCGCAGGTGTTGCGGAAGATCGCCGCGCAGGCGCCGCTGGCTGCAATCACCGAGCGGGAGCGCGCGCCCGGTCCGCACATCAACACGGCCGAGGAATTCCTGGCGGACTTCAAGCAGCGCGCCGGGACGGTCTATCACGCCTCGTGCACCGCCATGATGGGACCGGACCCGCGCACCGCGGTGGTCGATGCGCGGCTGCGTGTCCACGGTACGCAAGGCCTGCGCGTCGCCGATGCTTCCGTGTTCCCGGCGGTGACTTCCGCGAACACCAACGCCCCCGTGATCATGGTGGGCGAGAAGGCGTCCGACCTCATTCTGGCGGACGCCTGATGTCCGAGACCTGAGGCCGGCGGACACCGGGGCGACGATTGTCAGAATGCGACGGCCGGCAGCGGTCGCTTCCGGCCAGACGGCATGCGGCATGAACCCAGCGAAAAAAGGTTATTTGCCAAAAGCAAAGGCCTCCTTGCCGCGTTTTCCCCGAGGCGTCCGCAACGCGGAATTCACGGCTTTACAGGGCCGGGTAAATGTCGCATCGTAACAAGCCCATGTCGCCACGGCGCCAGTGGGTGCCATGGAAAGACCTTAAACTGCCCCGCGCCCGGATTCCGTCCGTCGGCCGGTCTGCTTGCCAGGCCGCGGCCACGGGGGTCTTCGGACCGTGAGCGCACCAGAAAGGACCCCCGGGTCCGCCAAGACGGGAGCAACGCGATGAGCGACCAGGAAGAGTTCAATCTCAACGACCTCGGCGACGAGGACTTGATTGCCCAGGTCCACGACGACCTCTACAACGGCCTGAAGGACGAGGTGGTCGAGGCAACGCAGATCTTCCTGAAGCGCGGCTGGGGTGCGGACAAGGTCCTCAACGATGCCCTCGTCGAGGGCATGCGCATCGTCGGCATCGACTTCCGTGACGGCATCCTGTTCGTTCCCGAGGTGCTGCTTGCCGCCAACGCCATGAAGGCCGGCATGGAACTCCTTCGCCCGCTGCTGGCGGAGACCGGCGCCGAGCCCATCGGCAAGGTCGTCATCGGTACCGTGAAGGGCGACATCCACGACATCGGCAAGAACCTGGTGTCGATGATGCTCGAGGGTGCCGGCTTCGAGGTGATCAACATCGGCATCAACAACCCGGTGGAAAACTACCTCGCGGCGCTCGAGGAGCACCAGCCCGACATCCTCGGGATGTCCGCGCTGCTCACCACCACCATGCCCTACATGAAGGTCGTCATCGACACGCTGAAAGAAAAAGGCATGCGCGAGAACTTCATCGTGCTGGTCGGTGGCGCGCCGCTGAACGAGGAGTTTGGCAAGGCCGTGGGCGCAGACGCCTACTGCCGTGACGCCGGCACCGCCGTGGAGACCGCGAAGAACCTGATCGCCGCGCGCCGCGCCGCCGCCTGAGGCTGCCATGGCGAGCCTGAGCGTCATCAGCTGGCGCGACATCCCCGCGCAGGTCATCGTCCGGCGCGGGCGAGAAACCGCGAAGGTGCAACTCTCGCAGCGCTTCCAGGAGGCGGTGGATTCCGCCGCCATGCGCGCCGGATGCGCGGGCACCGACTCTTACCTCGAAGAGTGGAAGCGCAGCGAGCCGCGCGACTGCGGTGACGACCTGCAGGCCGAGGCGGCCGCAGAGGCCTCGCGGCTCGAGGCCCTCTACGACGACGCCGCACTCGAGGACCTGATCCGCGGCAAGGGTTTCGCCCATCCCGACGCGGGAGCCGCCTGATGTACGCCGTACGCCGCTGGTCCGTGCGCCATGCACGCGGCCTCGAAATCTTCTATGACGCCTTCGAGTGGTTGGTGGTTGCGCTCCATCCGCTCTGGAAGCGCATCGGCTACGAGCGTTTGGAAGCGCCCTTCGCCTTCCTCGAGCGCGTGGTGAAAGGCTTTCTCTTCGATTGCCAGATGTGCGGCCAGTGCGCGCTCAGCTCCACCGGCATGTCCTGTTCGATGAACTGCCCCAAGAACCTCCGCAACGGCCCCTGCGGCGGCGTACGGGAAGGCGGTTTCTGCGAAGTGAAACCCGAGATGCGCTGCGTCTGGGTCGAGGCCTTCGCCGGCAGCCAGCGCATGAAAGAAGGGCGTGAGCTCATCAAGGTGGTGCAGCTGCCGGTGGATCGTCGCCTGCAAGGGCGCTCCTCCTGGCTGATCGTGGCGAAGCAGAAAGGCGAAGCCCGCGAGGTGAAGCCCGCATGAAATTCCACGACGAGCCCGCCCCGGGCCTTCCCTTGCCGATCCTGCCCGGGCACGTGTCACCCGGGCGGCTCGAGCGCGTGCTGCGCGCCGGTGCCTTTGCCGTCACGGCGGAACTCGACCCGCCGGACTCCGCGGACCCAGAAGAGGTCTATCGCCGCGCGCGGATCTTCGACGGCTACGTCGACGCGATCAATTCCACCGACGGCAGCGGTGCCAACTGCCATATGTCGAGCGTCGCGGTCTGCGCGCTCCTCACCCGTATCGGCTACGCACCGATCATGCAGATCTCCTGCAGGGACCGTAACCGTATCGCGATCCAGGGCGAGATCCTGGGCGGCGCGGCGATGGGCGTGGCGAACATGCTCTGCCTCACGGGCGACGACGTGGGCGCGGGCGATCACCCGCAGTCCAAACCCGTCTTCGACCTCGACTGCATGTCGCTTCTCGGCATCGCCAAAAGCATGCGCGACGAGAAACGTTTCCAGAGCGGGCGCAAGCTCGCCACCTCACCGCAGGTCTTCTTCGGCGCGGCAGCAAATCCGTTTGGCGAGCCCACCGCATGGCGCGCGCAGCGCACGGCCAAGAAAGTGGCTGCAGGCGCAGATTTCATTCAGACCCAGTACTGCTACGACGTGCCGATGCTGAAGCGCTGGATGCAGGAACTCGACGACCTCGGCGTGCTCGGCAAGGCCTTCATCCTCGTCGGCGTGGGGCCGCTGAAATCCGCCAAGGGTGCCGAGTGGATCCGCCGCAAGGTACCCGGAGTACATATCCCCGACGCGGTGATCAAGCGCCTCGCCGGTGCGGAGGATCAGGCACGCGAAGGCAAGCAGGTCTGCATCGACATCGTGAACGAGGTCCGCGAGATCAAGGGCGTCGCGGGCGTCCACGTGATGGCCTACCGGCAAGAAGAAACGGTCGCAGACATCATCCAGAGTTCGGGCGTCCTGAAGGGCCGCGTGCCTTGGTACCCGACGAGAGACACCGTCACCACCACACCCGCAGAGGCCACCCCGTGACAGACACGATCATCAGCTCCGCCACGAAGGAAGTCGTCATCGGCTTCGACCGTCCCTTCGTCATCGTGGGCGAGCGCATCAACCCCACGGGGCGCAAGATTCTCGCCGCCGAGATGGTGGCCGGTGACTTCAGCCGCGTGATCGCCGACGCCGAGGCGCAGGTGGCCGCAGGCGCGCACATGCTCGACGTGAACGCCGGCATCCCGCTCGCCGACGAGCCCGCGCTGCTCG
>JBJTPC010000142.1:0-9437 GCA_046074905.1 Gammaproteobacteria bacterium | reverse complement strand
CGCGACACTCCCGGAGCCGAAATTCCATGCGTGATGTCGGCAGCCTGCCGCTGGATCCCCTGACCTTGCCGCTGCAGGGCAGTCGGCTCATCGAGGCGAGTGCCGGCACCGGCAAGACGTGGACGATTGCCGCCCTGTATGTCCGCCTGGTGCTCGGTCATGGAACCGGTCCGGGGTTACCGTTGTTGCCGGCGCAGATCCTGGTGATGACCTTCACCAAGGCCGCCACACGCGAATTGTCGCACCGTATCCGCGAGCGCCTCGTGGAGGCCGCCGCGGTGTTTCGTGGGCGCCAGTCACCCCGGTCCGAAGACGCATTCCTCGCCGGCTTGCTGGCCGAGTTTCCGGCCGGATCCGTCCGTACCGAAGCAGCCTGGCGCCTGGCAATGGCGGCGGAGAGCATGGACGAGGCGGCGATTTTCACCATCGATGCGTGGTGCCAGCGCATGCTTCGCGAGCATGCGTTCGAAAGCGGTGCGCTTTTCGATGAAGAACTGCAGCCGAACGAAGCGCAGCTGGTGGCTGAGGCAGCGGCGGATTACTGGCGCCAACAGGTTTATCCGCTCGATGGCGTTGCGACGGCGGACGTTCTGGAAGTCTACGGGGAGGTGGCCGAACTTGCTGGCGAGGCGCGCCAGTTGCTGGGCCATGCCCTGCCGGCACCCGATCAGGATCTGGCGCCCCTGCTCGAAGGCCTGACCGAGACACGTCGCCGGCTCCTGGTCGGCTGGACCGAGCGGGTTCAACGGCTTCGCCAGTGGTTCGACGCGCAACTCGCAGCGCCGGTCTATCCGTTCCACGGCAACAAGGTCCGTCGCGACAGTGTACCGAAGTGGCTCGACGCCCTGACGCAGTGGGTTGCAGCGGGCGGGATGCAAGCCGTGCCGGCGAAAGGCGGCTGGCGCAATCTGGGAGCCAGTCATCTCGAGGCTGCGCGTGCCCGTGACGTGACTGCCGTTCCCTTGCCTCCCGAGTGTGCGGAGCTCGACCGGTTGCTGGCCGTCATCGAGGGGGAGCCGCCACGAAACCGGGCGGTGCAGACACACGCGGCAGGGGCGGTGGCAGCGCGCTTGCGTGTCCTCAAGCAGGCCCGTCGGACGTTCGGCTTTGCCGATCTTCTGGAGCGTCTGGACGTGGCTCTCGGCGTGCCGGGCGAGGAGACCGGGCGTCCGCTGCGTGCGCGCATTCGTGAGCAGTTTCCGGTGGCGTTGGTGGACGAGTTCCAGGACACGTCGCCGCGCCAGTTGGCCATCCTCGACAAGATCTACCGCCTGCAGCGCGAACACTCATCCGCGGCATTGCTGTTGATCGGTGACCCGAAGCAGTCGATCTACGGCTTTCGTGGCGCCGACATCCACAGCTATCTGGCGGCGCGGCGTGCGACATCCGGTCGCCATCACACACTGCCGACCAATTACCGCTCGACCCGCCCCATGGTCGAGGCGGTGAACGCCTTGTTCGCGCGCGCGGAAGCCCGTGCGGAGCAAGGGGCTTTCGGTCTGCGCAGCGCGTCCGATGCCGGACTGCCGTTCCATGCAGTCCTGGCACGTGGACGCAAGGATCGTCTGCTCGCGGATGGCGAGGAAGTCCCGCCACTCACTTTCTGCGTCAGCGACACCGCCCTGAAGCAGTCGGCCAGCGAACAGCGCTTTGCGCGTCTGGCGGCATGGCGTCTCGCAGCCTGGCTCCGTGGGGGAGGGGGCTGCTTGGTCGGCGAGGGAGAAAGTCGTCCCTTGCGAGCAGCGGACTGCGTTGTCCTGGTGCGTACGCGGCATGAGGCAGCCGCCATGCGGCGTGCCTTGCACCGCGTCGGGTTGCGCTCGGTCTATCTTTCCGAGGGCGACTCGGTGTTCGCCACCGAGGAGGCGGAGGATCTTCTCCGTTTGCTGCTGGCACTCTGTCGCCCCGGCGAGGTGGGACTCGTGCGTGCGGCGCTTGCCACGCACCTGTTCGGTCGTGGCCTCGACGAACTGCGTCACCTGGCGGTCGACGAGGAGGCCTTCGATGAGGATGCGCGTCGACTGCGCGAGCTCCGTGAGACATGGCAGCAGCGCGGCGTGCTGGCCATGGTGCGCGAGTTGCTGCACGGCTTCGAAGTGCCGTCACGTTGGCTCGGCGATGCGGATGGACTGGGCGAGCGTCGCCTGACGAACCTGCTCCATCTCGGCGAACTCCTTCAGGCAGCCGCTCAGCAACTCGAGGGCGAGACGGCGCTCGTGCATTGGTTGGCAACGCAGGTAACGCGGAGTGCCGATGTCCCGCCTGCGGGAGGAGCGGACGATCCGCAGTTGCTCCGACTCGAGAGTGATGCCGACTTGATACGCATCATCACCATCCACAAGTCCAAGGGATTGGAGTACCCGGTGGTGATCCTGCCGTTTGCGACTCATTTCCGGCGGGTGGGTGCGCGTGGGCGCCCACGGTTCGTGTTTCGTCACGACGGCACCGAGGCCCGGCGCCGGCTGGTGCTGGCCCCGCGCCAGGAGGATATCGAGGTCGCGGAGGCGGAGCGACTGCGCGAGGATGTGCGCCTGCTCTACGTCGCCTTGACCCGCGCGCAGCATGCGGTCTGGGTGGGGGCGCCCTGCATCCTGCAGGGGAACTCGTCCAGGTGCGTGTGGGCCGGCAGTGCACTGGGCCAGTTGTTGCCAGCGGACCGTGCCGAGGAGCCAGGTTCCTGCGTGGAAGCGGTGAGAGACTTCGTCACACACTGCGCGACTTCAAATGCAGTGCGAATCACGCTCGCCGTCGAGACCGAAGCGGAGGCGGGGAGTGACGAACGCCAAGCTGCCGCAGGTGTCCCATCGGTCACGGGGGCAGTGGTCACGCCAGTCGAGTCGACGGTCCCGGCACCGCTGGAGCCCTACCGCGCCGAGTTCGAGCGCTGGTGGACGGTACACAGTTACTCTGCCTTGGTCCGTGACAAGCAGACCTTGGGCCGGGGGGTACCCAGTGAGCCGACCGGTCGCGTGTTGCTCGATGACGAGCCGGACGCGCCCCTTGCATCCGCCGGCGTTGCACCCCGCGAGTCTCCACAATGCGGTGTGGACCCGGCCCGGCCGCAAGCAGTCCGCCACCTCTATCCCGCCGGTGCGGTCCATGGCGATTTTCTCCACAAGCAACTTGAATGGCTGGCGGGCGAGGGCTTCGCCCTGGATGCCCCTGGCGACTCGGGTGAACGCCTGCGGCAGGAACTCCTGACACGCTGCGAACGCGCCGGGCAGCCGCAGTGGGCACGTTGGACACTCGAGTTTCTGGGTGAGGTCTGTCACACGCCCCTGCGGTGCGGAACCCGGCCGGTCGCCCTGGTGGAGTTGCGGCAACCAGTACCGGAGATGGAGTTCTGGATGCCGGCCGAGGGGCTGTCTCCGGTACTGCTGGACCGGCTTTGCCGCCAGCACGTGGTTCCCGGCCTGGAACGTCCCGCCTTGACCGGTGGTGTCTTGAGCGGCCTGATGAAGGGCGTGATCGATCTCGTGTTCGAGCACGACGGTCGGTTTTTCGTGCTCGACTACAAATCCAACCGGCTCGGCAGCCAGGACGCCGACTATACCGGACAGGCCATGGCGCAGGCGGTCGCCGAGCATCGGTACGACGTCCAGGCCGTGGTCTACCTGCTGGCCCTGCATCGCTTGCTGCGGGCACGACTCGGTGCGTCCTATCGGCCCCGTGACCAACTCGGCGGCGCGCTCTATCTCTTCATGCGGGGCATCGCCGGACCGGAGGGTGGAAGCCTGATGATGACGCCGCCGTGGGAGGCGCTGGACACCCTTGATGCCTTGATCCCGGGAGGGGCAGGGTCATGATCTTCGCATCGACCGACCCGGGACAGTGGCCACCGCTGGACGAAATGTTGCCGCTGGAACGGGCTTTCGTGCGGTTTCTCGCGACCCTGTCCGACGAGCCACCGAGCCCTGCCTTGTTGTTGGCGGCCGCCTGGGCCGTGCGTGCGGAGCAACAAGGTCATCCCTGTCTTGCGCTTGACGAGCTGGCAGAAGGAGCAGCGCCTTTCCTGCAACTCGAGGGCGACGCCTTGCTGCGGATTCGGGAAGTCTGGGCCGCGGCGGTCGCTGCCGATCCCGAGTGGATGAGGCACCCGCTGGTGGCCATCACACCCGACGCCGCAGCCGGCAACACCCCTCTGGTGCTGCACGGCCACCGCCTTTACCTGCGCCGCTTGTGGCGCTGCGAGGAGCAGGTCGGTCGTGGATTGCATGAGCGTGCCAGTGCAATGGATACCGCTGGCACGCACGCCGCCGCACAGTCCTGGCTGGCGCGCCTCTTTCCACCCCGCCCCGATGGACAGATCGATTGGCAGCGGCGTGCCTGCGAGATTGCACTCGCAGGCAGATTCACGATCATCACCGGCGGTCCCGGCACGGGCAAGACCTACACTGCAGCGCGGCTGTACGCCCTGCTCTGCCTGCTATGCGCGGGCACGCCGGGGGCGGCGATGCCACGCATTGCCCTGGCGGCGCCCACCGGGAAAGCAGCAGGTCGCCTGCAGCAGTCGATCGTGAAGGCGCTGGAGTCCCTGCACGCCGTGCTCGGGGATGAATTGCCTCCGGAGGCAGGACCCGACCGGGTTCCCGGGGCGCAGACCTTGCATCGCCTGCTCGGCGCGCATCGGGAGACGCGGTCCTATGCGCGGAACGCCGCGCGACCACTCGATTGCGATGTGCTGTTCATCGACGAGGCCTCGATGGTCGACCTCGAGATGATGGCGGCCCTGTTGTCTGCCTTGCGACCGGAGGCGCGCCTGGTGCTGTTGGGGGATCGTGACCAACTCGCGTCCGTGGAGGCAGGCGCGGTGTTGGCGGAACTGTGTGACGCACCGGCAGGTTCTCCCCTTGCCGGACGAGTGGTGGCGCTGCAGCGAAGCCATCGTTTCGCCGACGGCATCGGTGCCTTGGCGGCGGCAATCAATAAAGGTGACCTGACCGCCACGCTCGATGCGTTCCGGCAGGACCCGCGGATCCACTTGCGGCTGGGCGCGACGCCGACCGCGGTAGTGGATGAGGCGGTCCGCGGTTACCGCTCGTGGATCGAGGTCCTGCGGTCCCGTCCCCCGGATGAATCCAGCGAGGGTGAGGTCTACCGTGAGTGGGTACACGCGCTGCTGCAGGCCTTCGACGGGTTTCGCGTGCTCTGTGCCGTTCGCGACGAGGCCTGGGGCGTTGCGGGCCTCAACGCCGCCATCGAGCGTGTCCTGTCGGCCAGCGGCGACATCGAGGGCGGTCAGGAGTGGTACGCGGGGCGTCCGGTGATGGTCACTCGCAACGATCCGCTACTCGGCCTGGCCAACGGCGATATCGGTCTGGTGCTTCCCTCCCCGGGAGGGGGTCTGCGTGCCTGGTTCAGTGAAGGCGCTGCACTGCGTTCGCTCTCCGTGGCCCGCTTGCCACCGGTCGAGACTGCTTATGCCTTGACCATCCACAAGAGCCAGGGCTCGGAATTCGGCCATGTGCTGGTGGTCCTGGGGGAGCGATTGCATGCCGGTCTCACGCGCGAGTTGCTCTATACCGGCGTCACGCGTGCGCGTACCGAAGTCACCTTGATGGGCGGGGATCCCGAGATGCTGACTGCCACGGTGCAGCGACGAACCCGGCGCTGCGGAGGCCTGTTGACGACGACGGGTAGCGGCTGATGACGACGCCTTGACCCTCCGCCCAAGGGGGCTTACGGTGGACCCGATTGTTCCCGGAGATGCCCATGCGCCCCTTGTTTTCCGCCGTGGCGTTGGTCGCGGTTGTTGTCGCGTCGCCGGCCGCCCGAGCCACCGACCTGCATGCCGAAATCCGCCAGCGGAGCCTGCAGATCGAGCAACGGGTCATCGGTTGGCGCCACGATATCCATCGCCATCCGGAGTTGGCGAACCGTGAGGTACGCACGGCGGCGCTGGTGGCGGAGCACCTGTGCGCGCTGAAACTCGATGAGGTGCGGACGGGTGTTGCGCATACCGGCGTGGGCGGCGTGCTGCGCGGTGGCTTGCCGGGTCCGGTGGTGGCACTGCGCGCGGACATGGATGCCCTGCCGGTGACCGAACCCCCCGGGCTGCCGTTCGCGTCCACGGTGCGTACCGAATTTGCCGGTCAGCAGGTCGGCGTCATGCATGCCTGCGGTCACGATGCCCATACCGCCATCCTGATGGGCGTGGCCGAGGTGCTGGCGGCCATGCGTCCACGGCTGCGCGGGACCGTGGTGTTCCTGTTTCAGCCCGCCGAGGAGGGACCGCCGCCCGGAGAGGAAGGGGGTGCAGCCTTGATGGTCCGCGAGGGTGTGCTCGACCATCCCCGGGTCGAGGCGATTTTCGGCCTGCATGTCATGCCGCGTGTTTCCGGACAGCTGGCGTATCGCCGCGGCGGGGCGATGGCGGGTGCCCGGATGTTCCGCATCAAGGTGAAGGGACAGCAGACCCACGGGGCGATGCCATGGGCAGGCAAGGATCCGGTAATCACCGCAGCCCAGATCATCACGGCGCTGCAGTTCATCCCGTCGCGGCAGGTCGACATCACCCAGGGTCCGGCGCTGATCAGTGTCGGATCGGTGCACGGCGGCGTCCGCAGCAACATCATCCCCGATGACGTGACCCTCGAGGGCACGCTGCGCAGCCTGGATCCGGCGCAGATGGTTGAGGTGGTGGCCCGCCTGGAGCGTACTGCGACCACCATCGCCGCTGCCTCCGGATTGACGGCAGACGTTCAGGTCTATGGCGGCGCTCCGGTCACTTTCAACGAGCCAGCGCTGGTCGATCGCATGCTGCCCTCGTTGCGTCGCCACGAGGTGGGCGCGGCGGGCGTCCACGAAGTGGTGCCCGGACTCCTGGCGGAGGATTTCGCCGTTTACCAGGAGCGCATCCCCGGTTTCTTCTTTTTCCTCGGGGTGAACCCGCCGGGGGTGACCGAGGCCGAGGCTGCGCCAAACCATTCGCCGCTGTTCAAGGTGGACGACGCCGCCCTGAAGGTGGGGGTTGGCGCATTGGCGACACTCGCCGTTGATTATGCCGGACACTGAACGCGCCAAGCGCGTTGCCCCGGTCACGGGGCGCAGGAGAAGCGACAGGGAAGTGGTCGGGATGACAGGATTTGAACCTGCGACACCTACGTCCCGAACGTAGTGCTCTACCAGGCTGAGCTACATCCCGACGGGGCTAGGTGCTGCGGATGACCGCGAACCTGGCGAGCCCGACCAACGCTTCCTTGTAAGGGGACCCGGGGAGTCCCTCCAGCGCGGCCAAGGCCTTTCGTGCCTCGTCTTCAGCGAGCCTCGCAGTATAGGACAGTCCCCCGGTCGATTCAATTGCGGCGGTGATTTCCTTCAGGTGTTCCAGTCCACCCCCGCCAATCGCCTCGCGGATCAGCGCCTGCTGGGCCGCCGTGCCATGACGCAGCGCATGGATCAACGGCAGGGTGGGCTTGCCCTCGGCGAGGTCGTCACCGAGGTTCTTGCCGCGCTCCGCCGCATCGCTGCGGTAGTCGAGAGCGTCATCCACCAACTGGAAGGCATTGCCCAGATGCTTGCCGTAGGCAGCGAGGGACAAGCGCACGCTTTCGTTGGCACCTGCGAGGACGGCGGCCACTTCCGCACCGGCCTCGAACAGCCGGGCCGTCTTGCGATAGATGACCTCGAAGTAGCGCTCCTCGGTGGTGTCGGCATCGCCGAGGTTCATCAACTGGAGCACCTCGCCTTCGGCAATGGTGTTCGTGGCATCGGCCAGGATGGCCATGATCGGCATCCGGTCGAGCCGAACCATCATCTGGAAGGCGCGGCTGTAGAGGAAATCGCCGACGAGGACGCTGGCCGTGCTGCCGAAGACCTCGTTGGCGGTGTCCCGGCCGCGGCGTTGGCGGCTGTCATCCACCACGTCGTCATGCAGGAGCGTGGCCGTATGGATGAACTCCACCAGGGCGGCCGCGCTGGCATGGGCATCGGCCCGGTAGCCGGCGGCCCGGGCCGCGAGCACCACCAGCAGGGGACGCAGGCGCTTGCCGCCGGCGCCGATGATGTACTCGGCGACGCTGTTCACCAGCACCACGTCTGAGGCCAGCTCCCGGCGGATGGTGGCGTCGACCGCTGCCAGGTCCTCGAGGACAGGGGCGCGAATGAGCGCCAGCAGGGTGGCGGGTTCGACCGGGCCGCATCCATGTGCCTCGGCAATCGGGGGGGTGGTGAGGGGTGCGGCGCTGTTCACCCGCGCATGGTATCAACCTGTCCCGGGCCGCCCAACCCCGGTCGCTGTCCCGGGCCGGCGGCGCCCGGGTCCGGAGGGACGCCCGCCGGCGGGCGGGATGCGCGGTGATTTGACCCAAGGGATTGTTCCCACTACAATTCCGGGCTCTTTACAGGGCAGGTCGTGCGGCCTGTCCCCCGGATACGGTCATTTCGAAGGTCCACACACATGTTCGCGGTCATCAACACGGGCGGTAAGCAGTACCGCGTCAGCGAGGGGACGGTCGTCCGCATCGAGAAGCTCGAGGCCGAGGCGGGTTCCACGGTCGAGTTCGACCAGGTTCTCCTCGTCGGCGCCGGCGCCGAAGTCACCGTCGGCAAGCCGCTGGTCAGCGGCGCCAAGGTCACGGCCACGGTCGAGAGCCACGGCAAGGCGGACAAGGTGCGGATCGTCAAGTTCCGTCGCCGCAAGCACTACAAGCGCGAAAAGTGCCACCGCCAGCAGTACACGCTGATCAAGGTGACGGGCATTTCGGCCTGAGTCGCCGGCACCGCAGTTTCCAGTTTCCACCGCATTCAGGACGTAACAAGCCATGGCACATAAAAAGGCAGGCGGCAGTACCAAGAACGGCCGCGAGTCGCACAGCAAGCGTCTGGGCGTGAAGAAGTTCGGCGGCGAGCATGTGCTGGCCGGCAACATCCTCATCCGCCAGCGTGGCACGGCCTACAAGGCCGGCCGCAACGTCGGCATCGGCACGGACCACACCCTCTTCGCGCTCGTCGAGGGCAAGGTCGCGTTCCAGAAGAAGGGCGCCGACCAGCGTACCTTCGTCAGCGTGGAGCCGGTGGCCGCCTGACGGCCCACCCGAGCAGCCCGCTGCCCCGCACAACCCCGGCTTCGGCCGGGGTTTTGCTTTCAGGAGACCGCACATGAAGTTCGTCGACGAAGCCCTCGTGAAGGTGGTGGCGGGTGCCGGCGGGCGCGGCTGCCTGAGTTTTCGCCGCGAGAAATTCATTCCCTTCGGCGGTCCCGATGGTGGTGACGGCGGTCAGGGCGGCGACGTCTATCTCCGCGCCGCCGAAGGCGTGAACACGCTCGCCGACTTCCGGATCGCCAAGACCTACAAGGCCCGCAACGGCGAGGCCGGCACCTCCAACGACTGTTCCGGGGCTGCCGGCGAGGATCTCTTCGTCACCGTACCCGTCGGTCCCACCGTGACGGATGAGGATACGCAGGAGGTTCTAGGCGATCTCGCCAAGGCGGGCGA
>JBJTPC010000141.1:0-15244 GCA_046074905.1 Gammaproteobacteria bacterium | reverse complement strand
GAAGTACGCTCCGCGCTGCTCGGCGTGAGCACCCCCAGCAAGGCGGAATAGGGGATGTTGATCGCCGAGTACGCCACCATCATCAGGCCCAGCGTCACGTAGGCGTAGATCACCTTGGCATCGCCGGTGAGATCGGGCGTGGTGAAGGCCAGCACGGCCGTTGCCGCCATCGGCAGGGCCATCCACAGCAGCCAGGGGCGGAAGCGGCCGTGGCGGCTGCGCGTGCGGTCGGCCAGTGCGCCGACGGCCGGATCGACGAAGGCGTCGCCGACCCGCGTGATCAGCAGCATGGTGCCCATGGTGGCGGCACCGAGCATGAACACGTCGGTATAGAACTTGGCGATGAAGATCGCGAACATCTGCCAGAAGAATCCGGAGGCCATGTCCCCCAGCCCGTAGCCGAACTTCTCCGTCACCCGGATCCGACCGTCCTGCGCTTGCATCACTTCCCCTCCCCCGTCATGACTGCCTGCGGGATGACCGCTCAGGCAGCGCGTTCGTAGACGCGGATGTAATCGACCGCCAACTCCGCGGGAAATCCTGTCGTTGCATCCGGCGGTCCCGGCAGCCCGCCGCCGACCGCCAGATTGACCAGCAGATGGAAGGGCCGATCGAACGGCGCCGGCCATGGATGGCAATCGGTGGCATCGCGGGCCGGCAGACCTCGACTGCTGTCGCGGCGACCGCAACTGAACCATTCGCGCTGCCGGGCCCAGATCTCGCCATCGACGAACCAGCGAATCTCGCCGGGATCCCATTCCAGCCCGTAGACGTGAAACTCGCCGATGCCTGCCTCCGGCGGCAAGCCGTGGGTATGGGTGACATGGCTGCGCTGCGGATAGGAAGACCCGAAGTGGAGGCTGCCGAGATACTCCCCCGGGCGGTCGCCCACGGTCTCCATGAGGTCGATCTCGCCGGAGGCCGGCCAGGGCCCGTAAGTTTCCTCGGCCGGCAGCATCCAGATGGCCGCCCACAACCCCTTGCCCTCGGGAGCCCGGGCCCGCACCTCGAACCGCCCGTGCTGCTGCGCGAACAGGACGCCTTCCCGTGCCGACAGGGTACGGATTCGCGCCGAGGTGTACTCGCAATCGTCACGCTGCTCACGCCGCGCGCGGATGCGCAGGCAGCTGCCGGAGACCTCCAGATTGGCCGGATCGTCGGTGTAGTACTGCAACTCCCGGTTGCCCCATCCGGCAACGAAAGTCCCCGAAGGCGCATGGAAGAAGCCGTTGCCCAACTGGGGTTCCCAACGACGCCGGTCCAGCTGCAAGCCCTCGAACTCCTCGGCCCAGACCAGGCGCCAACCGGGAGGATCCAGGCTCACCGGGTTGACTCCCCGTGCTGCTGGTGACGATGTGCAGCCAGCAGCGCGGCATACCAGCGCGCACTCTGCTTCGGCAGGCGGCGAAGCGTGGCGTAGTCGACGTAAACGATGCCGAAACGGCGCGCGTAACCGGAAGCCCACTCGAAATTGTCGAGCAGGCTCCACACGAAGTAACCCCGCACATCCACGCCGGCGTCGCGGGCATCCGCCACCGCCGCGAGATGCGCGCGCAGGTAGTCGATGCGCGCCAGGTCGAGGACCTGGTCGCGCTCGAGGCGGTCGTCGAAGGCGGCACCGTTTTCCATGACGTACAGCGGCGGAAGATCGTAGTCGCGGTCGAGCCGAACCAGCAGCTCGCCGAGTCCCGCCGGATAAACCTCCCAGCCCATCGCCGTCAGTCCCGGCGTTCCCGGGGCGGGGGAGCGAATGCCCTCCGGCGTGGCCAGGTTGCGGGTGTAGTAGTTGAGGCCAAGGAAATCCAGGGGCTGCCGGATGGCCTCCATGTCCCCGTCGATCACCACCGGTGCATCGGTGCCGAGGTAGCCAAGGACATCGGCCGGGTACTCGCCGCGGAACAGCGGATCCATGTACCAGCGCACCAGCAAGCCATCCTCGAGTCGGGCACGGGCCTCTGCCGCCGGTGTGGTGGCATGCGTCGGTGACTGGTTGAGGACGATGCCGAGCGGACAACGCAGACCGGCATTCCGCAAGCTGCGCAACGCCAGGCCATGGGACAGCAGCAGGTGATGGGCGACCTGGAAAGCAATCGCACGATCACGGAGTCCGGGAGCAAAGATTCCCTGCTCATGGCCGAGGGTGGCCACGACCCACGGCTCGTTGTGGGTCGCGAGCGAGGCCAGCCGTCCACCGAGGCGCTTGCCCACCTCCTCGGCGTAGCGCACGAAGCACGCCACCGTGGAGCGCACGGCCCAGCCGCCCGCATCCTGCAGCGCCTGCGGCAAGTCCCAGTGATACAGGGTGGCGTGGGGTTGGATGCCCCGCGCCAGCAACCCGTCGACCAACCGCTCGTAGAACGCGAACCCCGCCTCGTTCCAGTCGCCGGAACCGGTGGGCTGGACGCGGGGCCAGGCAATCGAGAAGCGATAGGCCGGCAGCCCCAACGCCTGCATGAGATCCAGATCGCGCTCGAGCTGGTGATAGTGGTCGCAGGCAATCTCGCCCGTCCCGCCACCGAGCACTGCTCCCGGCTGTCGGCAGAAGGTGTCCCAGATGGAGGGACCGCGTCCATCCACAGCCGCGGCGCCCTCGATCTGGAAAGCGCTGGTGGCGGCCCCCCAGAGGAAGTCCGCCGGGAAACGGCAGGCCAGCCCGCCCACCCCGAATGGATCGCCGCCTTGCGGCATCGGGGGACTCTGGAGCACTGCACTCATGGGACCGTCGGCACCTCTGCTCTGGACGGACACCCACCCATCGGCAGGCGCCAATCTGAAAACGCTTTCAACAATTCATCATGCCCACAGGGCCCGCAGACTGTCAAACGGGTGGACCGCGATCAGCGGATGGGACGGGTGGATTCGCGGATGGCGAGGGTCGCGCCGGCAGTGCGGATGCGCGGCGTCCGGCCCTCGATCAGGTCGACCATCGCGGCAGCAGCGCTTTCACCGACTTCGGCAATGCCGCGATGCACCGTGGTGAGCGGCGGAATCGTGAACGAGGAGGTGGGCAGGTCGTCGAAGCCGACCACCGAGACATCGCGTGGTACCACGAAGCCCCGGCGATGCAAGGCCAGCATCGCGCCGTAGGCCATCTGGTCGTTGGCGGCGAACACGGCCGTGAACTCCTGTCCTGCATCGAGCAGGCGGTTCATCGCCGCATGACCACCGGCGTCGGAGTAGTCGCCGGCCACGAACAGCGGGCGCTGGAACGGGATCCGGGCGGCGGCCAGCGCGGATTTGTAACCCTCGAGGCGCTGCTGCGCGTCGGGATGGTCCTCGGGACCGCCGATGCAGGCAATCCGCCGATGGCCCTGACCGATGAGGTAGTCGGTAGCCAGCCGCGCACCGGGGGTGGAATCCGCATCCATGCACTGGATTCGGTCGCCGGCAACCTGGCGACCGGTGAGGATGAGAGGTACGGTGCGCGACAAGCGCTGCAACTCGGCATCCGGCAGGCAACTGGTGACCAGGATGATCCCATCGACTCGCCGACTGACCAGGCGCTCGATGCAGCGTCGCTCATCGGACTCGCGCCAGTGCCCGCTGACGAACAGCGCCGAGTAGTCGGCACGCAGCAGACCCTTCTCGATGGCCGCCAGCGCCTCGCCGTAGAACGGGCTGTCGATGGCCTGAGTGACGACGCCGACGCTCATCGAGCGACCGCCGGCCAGCGCCCGCGCGGCATTGTTGGGCATGAACTGCAGTTTGGCGATGGCGGCCCGTACCGCCGCCGCCTTGCTCTCGCGAACGCGGGCAGTGCCGTTGAGGATGCGTGACACCGTGCTGGGCGAAACGCCGGCCTCGCGCGCCACCATCTCGAGCGTCACCGCCCCCTCCCCGGGGACAGACTGCTCCGGACGACTCGCTGACTGGCGGCGCACTCGATTGCACTCCCGTGACCCGCGGCCCCCGCGCCGCCGATACAAGGCTACCGCATTCCGCCGCCGCCGCGGGAGATTGACAAACCGCCGCCGGCATGGATATTTTGAAAGCGGTTTCAAGTTCTGCCATCCAGAACCCAAGCGGTGAACCCATGTCCAGCGTCGCGAAATTCCTTGCCTCCATCACCCTGCTGCTCGGGCTCACGGCCTGTGGCGGTGGCGCCAACTGGTCGGACCAGAAGGCGTTCGTCACCGTCGGCGGCACCGTCGCCGGCCTGACCGGGACCGTCACCCTGCGCAACAACGGCGGTGACGACCTCGCCGTCACCGCCAGCGGGCCATTCACGTTCAAGCTGTCGATCGCCAATGGCGCCAGCTATGCCGTGACCGTGGCGAGCCAGCCCGCCGGCCAGTTCTGCACGGTGACCAACGGCTCCGGCACGGCCAACGCGGACGTGACCGGCGTCACGGTGAACTGCATCTCCGACGCCACGATCGGCGGCACCGTGTCGGGGTTGAACGGCACGCTGGTGCTGCAGAACAACGGCGGGAACAATCTCGCCACCGCCACCAACGGCACCTTCCAGTTCACGCAGAAGGTCGCCGCCGGACGCCCCTACGCGGTGAGCGTCCTCACCCATCCCGAGGGACAGACCTGCACGGTCGCCAATGCCTCGGGTACCGCGAACGCGAACGTGACCAACGTCGCGGTCACCTGCACCACCTTCGTGCCGCGGGCCCTGCCGGCGATCTACACCACCGGCAAGGCACTGGCCTACGGCCCGTTCCGCGCCGGCGGCCCGGGAGCCGGCGAGATGCCCACGGATGCGCAGATCGCCGAGGACCTGCAGTTGATGTCCAACGCCGGGTTCGACCTGATCCGCCTGTTCGGTTCTGACGCGGTCAGCGACAAGATCCTGCGGATCGCCACGGCCAACCATCCGGCGATGCGCTTCCAACTGGGAATCTACCTGCAAGGGGCCAGCGCGCCGGCCTGCACCGACAGCGTCAACAACGCGCAGATCTCCACCGGTATCCAGCTGGCACGCACCTACGCGAACGTCGCGACCGTCAGCGTCGGCAACGAGACCTCGTTCGCCAACAACCTGCCGGTGAGCTGCCTCGACAAGTATCTGCGCGAGGTCCGCAGCCAGGTCCTGCAGCCGGTGACGGCGGATGACGACCACACGTTCTTTGCCGGCCGCGCTGCCAATGGTTCCAAGCCGGATGCGGTCGTCAAGCTGGTCGACTTCGTCGCCATCCACATGTACCCGATGTCCAATGCCGGTCGCTGGGACTGGCAGCAGACGGCCGTAGCTGCCGGCCCGGCCCGCGCCCAGGCGATGATGAACGCCTCCCGTGACGAGGCCGTCGCCAACTACAATGCGGTGGCCAACTACAGTTACACCGCCCCGGGTGGCAGCGTGGTAACCATCGGCGCCACCCGTCCCATCGTCGTCGGCGAGACGGGCTGGAAGGCCCGCCAGACCAACAACGCCTCGGCAATCGAGGGCTATGCGGCCCGCCCGCAGAATGCCAAGTGGTACCAGGACCTGATGCGTGCCTGGGAACGCTCGGCGGGTGGTCCCGCTACCGTGTTCTACTTCTCGGCCTTCGACGAGTCCTGGAAGGGATCGGACGACGGCTGGGGCTTGTGGGATGCGGCGCGCAGCGCGCGTTATGCCCTGTGCGGCACCGCCGTGGGTGGCGCCTGCAACGCCGACCTCTATGCGGGTGCCGGTTATTTCGGCGCCCTGGCGCCAGCCACGGGCAGCTACAAGGTGCTCGATTTCGCGAACACCGGCATCGGTTACACCTTGTCCCCGTTCGGCGGTGAAGCCGCGGCACTGACCAGCACGGGCGTCCCCGCCGGCGGCCCGGCAGGACAGGTGTTGCAGATCACGCGCGCCGCGGGTTCGCAGTGCTGGGCCGGAACGACGGTCTCGGTTGGCTATCAACTCTCCGTCGGCCGGATCCCGTTCGCGCCGAACGCCACCACCATGACGGCGCGCCTGTATGCGCCGGCGGCCGGCATGAGCATCAAGGTAAAGGTCGAGAACGCCGAAAATGGCGGCGTCAGCGTCGAGACCGACACGCTGACGCAGGTGGCCGGCTGGCAGACCCTGACATTCGACTTCGCCAACCAGAGCCCCGGCACCGCGGCGCTCGACGTGGCGGCCACCTACAACAAGATCTCGATCTTCCCGAACTTCAGTTGCGCCACCGGCGCCAGCCCGGTGGCCGACGAGATCTTCTATGTCGGGGACATCACTTTCATCGGCGCCAACGCACCCTCGGCTCCGCCGCTGGTGCCGCCTGGCCCGCCGCCGGCCGCTGCCGCCTACACCATCATCGACTTCGACAATCCCGCAGTGACTGCCGCCTCGTTCGGGGCCGAGGGTGGCGGTGTCGCCACCAGCGGCAACTATCCGGCGGGTGGCCCCACGGGCAATGTCTTCCAGTTGGGCCGTGGGGGCAGCCCGGACCGCAGCTTCTGCTGGTCCGGCACCACCTTCGGCGTGGCGGCGGACTTCACCATCCCGGCGGTGCCGTTCTCCGCCAACGCCACGCGCATCAGCCTGCAGATTTACTCGCCGTCGGCGCTGCCGATCGTGCGCATGAAGCTGGAGACTGCCGGTGGCGGCGCCACGGTCGAGGCCGACCAACCGCTCGTGGTGGGCTGGCAGACCGTGACGTTCGACTTCGCGACCCCGGCCGCCGGCACCCCGGCACTGGATCCAGCCGCGACTTACAACAAGCTCAGCATCTTCCCCGGCTTCTCCTGTGCCGGACCCTGGGGAACGCCGAACGAGCTGGGAGTGGATACCGTGTTCTTCATCGGACCGATCCGCTTCCTCGGGGCAAATCCGGTGGCCTGAGGCCACCGGTATCCCCTGCCGAATATCCATGATCGAATTGCACGATTGAACCTCGGGAGACTGCAGTGAACCTCAAGGCTTGCACCGGTTTCATGGCGCTGGGCGCCGCGCTCTGGGCCGCCCCCGCCCCCGCCGCGCAGTTTGGACCCCTCGAGATCACGGGCTTCGCCAAGGAGGAGTTCGCGTTCTGCGACAACTGCTCGCCGACGCTGGTGAACCCCTCCCCCTTCGACCCACGCGGCGTCCTCACCAACGTCAACCCGATGCTCAACCAGGGTGGCGAGTCGCGCGAGACCACCGCCAACCTCGGGCTCGGCATGCTGTCGATCGGCCTGAAGCACGAGTTCGACAACGCGGTGAAAATCGAGGGCCGCGCCGCGGGCCGTGTCCGCAACGGTGGCGCGGACATCTTCGGCCACTACCTGATTGATGGCTACGTGGGCATCTCCCATCCCAAGGCCGGCAGCCTGCAGATCGGCAAGATGACCAATCGTTCGTGGTCGCGGTCCGATGCCTTCGCCTATCCGGTGGGCCTGTCGAGCCCGTGGGCGGAGAGTGGCGCGGGCTACGGGCTGGTGCCCGAAGCCATCCGCTACGGGACACGCGAGTTCGAAATCTCCTCGGGCAAGATTCGCTTCGAACTGACGGTGGGTCGTGCGGACAAGCGTCCACCGCTCAACCGCAACAGTTCGGTCGTTCCGCCGCCGTCGCCGCGCCTGTACGAACTGTTCGTCCAGTTCTCGAACGACAAGAACCTCGTCGAGCTGATCTATCAGGACACCAAGGGTGGCCGACAGAGCAGTTTCTCCAAGGGCGCGTTCTATGGCGCCCAAGGGCACACCAACGGTCCGCCGGAGGCGACGGGCTATCGCACGCCCAGCGAATCGGTGCTGATCCTGCAGGGTGACCATTGGTTCAATCCGCAATGGCGCCTCAGCTACGGCGTCAAGCGCAACCGGTGGTCGGGCCAGCAGCAGCAGTGCGATTACGGTCCGGTGTCTGCCTTCGGCTTCGCCTGCTACTGGGACCAGGCGGGATTCAATTACTCGGTCGACCAGCGCCTCTACGGCGCCTCCACCACGGACCTCATGGCGGGCCTCAGCCATGTTCGCGGCGTCTGGACCTTCACTGGCGGCGTGGTGCGTCTGGGACGGGCCAACACCGACAATCCGACCGAGTGGGGCCAGAGCAACAAGGCCCTGTTCACCAATCTCGGCGTCTACCGGAAGCTGCCGGAGCTGTCGCGCCACCTCGAGGCTTATCTGGGCGTCGGCCGGGTGGAGTTCGACCGTCGCGGTCCGGCTCCGCTCAGCATGCCGAACAACACGGCGTTCTTCGGGGCTGATCCGCGTATTGCCAAGTCGGCCCACGGGGTCACGTTCGGCATGAACCTGAAGTTCTGACCACCATGGCCCTCTCCGCGGCGCGCGTCGCCTTCCTCTGTGCTGGCCTCGCGACCGCGGCGGCCCCCACTCTCGCTGCCGGCACGCAAGTGTCGGTCGGCCTGGGTCGCTACTTCAATGGTCCGCGCGACAGCGGCGCACCGCTGCCGCCGGCCGCGCCTTATGTCACTGGCGCCATGGTCGGCCGTGCCGTACCGACCAATCAGTGGTATTCCTCGGTGGTCTACCAGCGCTGGTCACAGCCGCTTTATGCACACCCCGTGTCCTACCGCGCCGTCCCGCAGGGTTTCGAGGTCGGTGTCCCCAGGAAGGAGGTCGGCACTTACGGTGGCAGCCGCGAGGTACGCTTCCTCCACCAGCCGTCCATCACGGTGCGTCCGCTGGGTTTCCAGCCGGAAGACGCCCGACTTGCCGATCACGGCGACTGGCATGTGGTGATCCGTTTCGGGACCACCCGCGGCGAGGCCTGCGATACCACCGTCCTGCACGGCAGCCCCTTCAGTTACTACGCCTGTCGGGGCGGCGATATCCGTCTCGATCTGGCCTCGCGGCCCACCGATCTCGCGCTCCAGCCGCTCGGCGAGATTCCCGACCGGGTGGTGCGCTTCACCCTGGACGGACAGGCCTGGGCCGCATTTGCGCCGCGTGATGCGCGCTGGGAAGTGGCGGGCGACGGCGGCATCACCTTGCGAACCGCGGATGGTCGCGCGAATTTTTCCCTTGCAGCCCTGCCGGACGCGGCCCCGGCGACGCTGGCGCGCTTCGCCGGCGCAGCTTTCGCTTTTCCGACCGCGACACGCGTGGAGTGGCAGTTCGACGAGGCGGGCAGCCGGGTGCGCAGCACGTTTTCGATGGCGACACAGGCCCTCGAAGGCGCCAGCGACCAGTCGCTGCTCGGACTGTATCCACACCAGTGGAAATCAATCGCGGGCGGCGTCCTGAAGGATGATGTGGGGAGCTATGCCACCGTGCGCGGTCGTCTGCGCCTGATCGAGGGCAACCGCTTCACGGTGGAGCGCACTTTCCACGGCTTCACGCCGCACTGGGGTCCGGTGGTGGAGCCGATGGCGCGTGCGAGCATCGAGAGCCTGCTGGTCGGCGATCTCGCCAAGGTCGATTCCCTGTACACGAAGATGGGGCGCGGCACCTATTGGACAGGCAAGGCACTGGGCGCGAGCGCGCAGTTGCTCAGCGTCGCCGAGGCACAAGGCAAGACCGCCGCCCGCGATGCCCTGCTGAATTCGCTGCGATCGAGACTCCAGTCGTGGTTCGATGGCTCGCGCAAGAGCCATTTCTTCCACGACCCGCGCACCGGCACGCTGGTGGGCGTTCCGGAGGAATACGCCAGCATCACGGCGATGAATGACCATCACTTCCATTACGGCTACTGGATCATGGCGGCGGCTCATGTCGCTCTCCGCGACCGGACGTGGGCCAGCCGCGACCAATGGGGCGGCATGGTCGACCTCCTCATTGCCGACATCGCCACCGCCGAGAGGGGGCGTGCGGACTTCCCGTTCCTGCGCAACTTCGATGCCTACGAGGGCCACTCCTGGGCCTCCGGCAACGCGGATTTCGACGCCGGCAACAACCAGGAATCGTCCTCCGAGGCGGTGAACGCCTGGGCCGGCCTCGTGTTGTGGGCCGAGGCGACCGGCAACCGCGCGCTGCGCGATCTCGGCGTCTTCCTCTACACCAGCGAGATTGCCTCGCTCGGGCAGTACTGGTTCGACCTCGACCGGGACGTGCTGGCGCCGGAGTTCGGGCAGCCCTTCGCCAGCATGGTGTTCGGCGGCAAGTACTCCTACAACACCTGGTGGACACAGGAGCCACGCCAGATCTTCGGCATCAACCTGCTGCCATTGACGCCTGCCTCCACGTATCTGGCCCAGGATCCTGGCTACCTGCCGCGCGTCGCCGCGCGCCTGCCCGCAGAGCGGCAGGCTTACCACGCCCGTGGCGGTGACGACGGCACGCCGCCGGATATCTGGCAAGACGTGATTGCCGGTGCGGTCGCGGTGGGCGATGCCAGCGCCGGATTGGCGCTCTGGAAGCGCAATGGTTCGGTGGAAGTCGGCGAGACCCGGACCCGGACCCAGCACTGGCTGGCACGACTGGGCGAGTTGGGGACTCCCGACTGGACGGTCACCGCCGACACCACGCTGTATGCAGTGTTCCGACGCGGCGACGGCACACGAACCTACCTGGCCTGGAACACCGGCGATGCTGCCCGCCGCGTCACCTTCAGCGACGGCACAGTGCTCGAGGTGGCACCGCGCGCGCTGGCGCAGGCGCGACAGCGCTGAGTCATTCGGCCCGGGAACGCTCCCGGCTTACTCGTGCCGCAGCGCCTCGATGGGGTTCAGCGAAGCGGCGCGACGGGCCGGGAAGTAACCGAACACGATGCCGATCAGGGCCGAGAAGGCAAAGGCGAACAGGTTGATCTTCCAGTCGAAGATGAAGGGCACCCCCATCACGCCGGACAATCCCATCGTCGCCACGAGTGCCAGCAGCAAGCCGACGATACCTCCCAGGCAGGACAGCACCACTGCCTCCACGAGGAATTGCGCCAGCACCTCCCGCTGCACCGCACCGATGGCCAGGCGGATGCCGATCTCGCGCGTACGCTCGGTGACCGACACCAGCATGATATTCATGATGCCGATACCGCCGACGATGAGACTGACCGCCGCCACCGCGCCCAGCAGCGCGGTCATCGTCTGACTGCTCTTGGAGATGGCGTCGGTCAACTGCTTGGTGTCGAAGATGTTGAAGTTGTCATCCTCGCCCTCGTCGATCTTGCGGCGCTCGCGCAGGAGCTTGGTGATCGCGTCGCTCACGGCCGAGGTGGAATAGGCCGGGTCCACCGAGACCTGGATCGCACGCACGTCGCGGTTGCCGGTGAAGCGGCGCATGACCACCTTGATGGGCATGACGACCTGGTCGTCCTGGTCCTGGCCGAAGCCACCGGAACCCCGCTTGCGCATGACCCCGATGACCTCGCAGGCGATGCCGCGGACTCGCATCACCTTGCCGACGGGGTCGCCCTCCTTGAAAAGGTTGGCGACGATCGTCGCGCCGACCACGCAGACCGACTTGCCGGCGTCCATCTCGGCGTCGGTGAACATCCGGCCCTCATCCAGCGAAATGCCGGACGCGGCAAAGTAGTCATTGGTGGTGCCGATGATGGTGGTGGACCAGTTCTGGCCACCGAAGACCACGGTACCCGCCGACTGGTTCTGCGGCGCCACGGTCTTCACGCCGGCCACCTGACCGCGGATGGCCTCCAGATCGGATTCCTTGAACAGCGGTGGCTGCGGACCGCCACCCCCCCGACCGAATCCCTGACCAGGCCGGACCGTCAGCACGTTTGCTCCCAGACCCGCCCACTGCTCCTTCACGGCGGCCGTGGCACCGTTGCCGAGCGTGACCATGGTCACCACCGAGGACACGCCGATGATGATGCCGAGCGTGGTAAGGAAGGAGCGCATGAGGTGGCGTCGGACCTCGCGCAGCGCCAGCAGGAAGATCGTGCCGAACATCAGGCCTGTCTCCCCGAGTCGTCGATGCGCGCCACACGCCCATCCTTGAAGTAGATGCGCCGCTTGGCGAAGGCCGCGATGTCATGCTCGTGGGTCACCATGATGATGGTGATCCCGAGCTCGGTATTGAGCCGCGTCATCAGTTCCATGATCTCCAGCGAGCGCGCGCTGTCGAGGTTGCCGGTCGGCTCGTCGGCGAGCAGGACCTCGGGCTCCGTCACGATGGCGCGGGCGATGGCGACACGCTGCTGCTGCCCGCCGGACAACTCTGCCGGCGTGTGCTTCTGCCACGGTCCGAGCCCCACCTCGTCCAGCGCCTTGAGGGCACGGCGATGGCGTTCCTTGACCGGATCGCGACGATAAAGCAGCGGCAACTCGACGTTTTCCAGTGCCGAGGTGCGCGAGAGCAAGTTGAAGCCCTGGAACACGAATCCCAGGTAGCGCCGACGCAGCAAGGCCCGCTGGTCGCGCGTCAGACGCTCGACGCGCTGGCCCTTGAACAGGTAGGCACCGGCGGAAGGCACATCGAGGCACCCGAGAATATTCATGGTGGTCGACTTGCCGGAGCCCGAGGCGCCCATCACCGCCACGAAATCGCCGCGCTCCACGTCGAGGTCGACCCCGTCCAGCGCGCGGAAGCCGGCGGCTCCCGAACCGTAGACCTTGGTGACCCCCTGCAGTTGAATCAGCGGTGCGCTCACGGCGGCGACGCGAGTTCGCTGGTGACGACCTCGAGGCCCTCACGCAGGCCCTGGCCGGTCACGGCGGTCATGCTGCCGTCGGATTCACCGGTCACCACCTCCAGCGGCGCGAGCTTGCCATCGGCGCCGAGCAGCTGCAGCGTCTGGCGGCTGCCACGACCGAGCTTCCGGCTCTTGGTCTGCTGCCGCATCATCGGCATGGGACCCATCATCACGCTGCGCTTCCGTCCGGCGTCCGCGGGCTTGTAGCGCAGGGCGGCGTTGGGTACGAGGAACTGGTTCCGCTCGGTGCTGGTGATGATTTCCGCGAGTGCGGTCATTCCCGGGCGCAGCACCAGATCCTTGTTCTCGACCACCAGCACCGCGGTGTAGGCCACCACCTCCGAACCGCCAGCGGCGGCGCCGGCACCGGTGGCGCTGGTATTGGCACCCACATCCACCCGCTTGATGCTGGCGGGAAAGCGGCGTCCGGGGAAGGCATCGACGCTGAAGGTGGCCGGCAACCCGGCCTTCACCTCACCGACATCCGCCTCGTCCACCTTGACCTCCAGCTCCATCGAGGAGAGGTCCTCGGCGATGCGGAACAGCGTCGGCGTATTGAAGGAGGCAGCCACCGTCTGGCCCGGTTCGATTTGCCGTGCCAGCACCACGCCATTGGCGGGCGAGCGGATCGTGGCCTTCGCCAGGTTGGTGTTGTCGGAGGACACCTGGGCCTTGGCCGACTGCACCTGTGCCTCGGCAGCGAGCACGTTGGCGCTGGCGCGGGACTTCTCGGCGCGGGCACCGTCGAGTTCCGCCGCAGAAGGCACCTTGCCCCCCGACAGCCGGAGGACTTCCTCGAGGCGGGCGAGGTTGGCGATGGCGAGTTTCTCGCTGGCCTGGGCCTGGGCCACCGAAGCCTCCGCCTGGCGCAGGCTGGCCTGGCTGCGCTTGATGGCATCACGCAGGCGGGAAGTGTCCAGCTGCGCGATTGGCTGGCCGCGCGTCACGCGGTCGTTGACGTCCACGTAGACATGGTCGACGAGGCCGGAGAGTTCGGAGCCGACCGTGACCTCGTTGGTGGGCGCGAGATTGCCGGTGGCCGAGATCTTCACCTCGAGGTTGCCGCGCGTGACCTTGGCGGTCGCATAGCGGATCGCCTCATCATCTCCACCGCGACCGAAAACGAGGAACACCACCACCAGCACTGCCACGCCGGCCAGCAACCACTTGCGGTGACGGCGCCAGAACGACGGGGGCGGCTCGCCCAGGAACTCCGCCATCGAGGCCGCATCCTGCGATGCAACACCGGTCTCTTGCTTGTCCATCACTTCCCCTCGCTTGCGGTCGTCCAGTCACCACCCAGCGCCTTGTAGAGCTGGATGGCGGCACTGACTCGTGCGGCCTGTGCCGCGATGCGTCCGTCCTGGCTGCCGAGCAGGCTGCGCTCCGCCTCGAGGACACTTTGGAAATCGACCAGGCCGGCGGTATACCGGGCACGTGCCATTTCGGCCGCGCGCGTGGCAAAGGTCTCGGCCTCCAGCAAGCGCTGCTCGCGGGCAGCGGCGGCCTGGGTGGCCAACAGAGCGGCCTCGGCCTCCTCGACCGCGCGCAGCACGCTGCCGCGATAGCCGGCGAGTGCGGCATCCACCGCCGCCTGTTGCTGCTGTCGGCGTGCCAGCAGTTGCCCACCCCGGAACAGCGGGGCTGCCACGGAGGCCTGCAAGGTTCGCACGACCGCATCGCCGACGCCGCTGAAGCTGGCCGCCGAACTGCCCAGGGAACCGGCCAGACGCAGGCTGGGCAAGAGGCTGGCAGTGGCGACACCGAGGCGGGCCGTCTCCGCCGCCAGCCCACGCTCGGCCGCAGCCACATCGGGACGACGGCGTAACAACTCCGCCGGCAGTCCGGGCTGCACCGCCGCCGGCACCGGGAGCGGCTTCGGCTCCGCCAGCAACGGGTCGGCATGGCCGGGGGCCTCGCCAGTGAGTACGGCCAGACGGTTGCCGGAGACGCGAAACGACTGCTCGAGTGCCGGCACGGTGGCTGCGACCTGAGCCCGCTGGGCGCGAGCCTGCTCGAGATCCAGCTCGGTCACCAAACCCGCCTGGAATCGCCAGCCGGTAATCGCCACCAGATCATCGAGATGGGCCAGGCTGCTGCGTGCCACCGAGAGTCTTGCCTGGGCGGTACGGGCATCCAGGTAGGCCAGCGCAGCTTCGGCAGCCACGGTCCGTCGGACATCCGCGAGTGCATAGGCGGAGCGCATGGCATCGGCCCGTGCCGCCTCCCGACCGCGGCGATTGCCACCGAAGAGATCGAGTTCCCAGGAGGCATCCAGCCCACCCTGGAAGTTGTCGAGCGTGCCGGGGAGATTCGGGTCGCGACGCCAGCTTCCGGACGTCGAGGCGCCGATGGCGGGCAGCAAGGGCCCGACACTGCCACGGGCAGCAGCACGCGCCGCCCGCAGGCGAGCAGTCGCCGCATCGATGTCGAGATTGCGGTCGAGCGCGGCGCGCACGAAGCCCGACAGCACGGGATCGCCGAAACCCTCCCACCACGGGGAATCATCCCCGGCGGATGCCGGGACCGCCGGTATCACGGCAGCCTCCGCCACGGGACGTTCGGCGGCACCGTAACGGGCAGGGACCTTCAGACCCGGTTCGGCGGGCGGTTGATAATCGGGACCGGCGGCACATCCCGCCAGCGCAAGGAGAGGCGCGGCGCAAAGCAGCGCGATGATTCTGGGTTGCGGCATGGGACCTGTCGGGACCGGGGGAGCATTCCGGGGAGTTGATGCCCACCAAGGGGAACCCTTGTCCAGCGATTGTCCACCCAAAGGCGCACTTCGGGCAAGAC
>JBJTPC010000140.1:0-3236 GCA_046074905.1 Gammaproteobacteria bacterium | reverse complement strand
CGTCGGCGCATGGCCGCCGCCGGTGAAACACCGCTGTTGCCGATGTGGGGTTTCCCGTACCTCAGCTGGCTGGCGATTGCCGGCATGGTGGCCGTCCTGGTGGCGATGGCGGCAACGCCCGCGCTGGCGACCCAGTTCTGGGCCAGCGTGGTATCCGTCGTGGTGGTACTGCTCGCCTACCTGGTGCGTCGCCGCGTGTAGCGGGATCCGCTGCCGCCACGCGCCGCAGTCGCGGTCGCTGCGGCGGGTGCTTGCACATCTCCGGCGTCAGTTCCGCGTGCGCAGTCGCAGCGTTTCCCAACTGGCGTCGGCCAGCCAGCCGCCATCGACGGGCAGACTGACCCCGTTCACGAAACCGCTCAGCGCCGGGTCCGCCAACCAGGCAATCGCCTGGGCGATGTCCTCGGGACTGGCGAAACGGTTCATCGGCACCCGATTCTTGATGTCTGCGTCGGTATAGTTGCCGGGGCCTTGGTCGGCCTCGTCCATTTCCGTCTTGATCCAGCCCGGGCAGACGGCGTTGACGCGGACCCCGCGGCCACCCCATTCGGCAGCGAGCGTATGGGTGAGCCCGATGAGTCCGTGCTTGGAGGCGTTGTAGGCGCTGCGATGGCTGACGCCGCGGAGGCCGGCGATCGACGCGATGTTGACGATGCTTCCGACCCCGCGCCGCAGCATCTGGCCACCCAGGTGCTTGCAGAGCAGGAACGGTCCAAGCAGGTTCACGTTCATCACGCGCGTCCACTGGGCCGCGGAGGTCTCCTCGGCGGGCAGGATGAAGCTGATGCCGGCATTGTTGACCAGCACGTCGACCGCCCCCGGGCCCGCCGCCACCTGCGCGGCCAGCGTCTCCACGAAAGCCTCCGCTGACACGTCGCCTGACGCTCCCTCCACGGAGGCCCCCTCGGCGCGCAGTTTCCCGAGGGCGGCGTCGAGTGGCTGGAGGTCCGTGAGGATGACGTGATACCCCAGACGGGCCAAATGACGGGAGGCGGCGAAGCCGACGCCCTGGGCGGCGCCGGTGACGAGAGCGGTTCGGGTCAAGGGAATTCTCCAGCGGGACGGCGTGACCATCGACCCGCGGTGGGTCGACGTAAACTAGTCGGTGATTCTACGGCGCTTGCCGACGATTTGGCTGCGTGTCCCGCCTCGTGGCGGTGTTGAATCGCAGGCTTGGCGGGCAACGACAGGGGAGGGTGCCTTGCCACCACGGTTGGAACATCTGGACAGTGCCGGGGTGCGTCTCGCGTACCGTCGGTTCGCACCGGTGCAAGTGACCGGTGGCGGGGACGCGGTGGATTGCCCGAAGACCCCGCTGCCGACCGGCCACCGTCCGCGCGGCGCCGTCCTGTTCATTCACGGCTGGGGAGGGGCGCAGGACGCCAATGATGTCCGCCTCGCGCGTGCCTTGGCACGGGATGGCTTCCACTGCCTGACCTTCGACCTGGCGGGGCACGGCCGGAGCGGCGGTGACGCGGCTGCCTTTACCATCAACGATTTCCTCCATCAGGTGCGGCTGGCCTGTGATGCCCTGGGCGATCCGCTGCCCTTCGTTTGCGGCTCCAGTTTCGGGGCGTATCTGGCCCTGCTGCTGGCCGCGGAGCGGTCGCTGCGCGGCCTCAGCCTGCGCGTACCTGCCAACTATCCCGACGCCCTGTTCGACGGTCCCCCGGTGGCCGCGTACATCGCCGGCGGCGAGGCCCGGGCTTTCCGCGAACAGCCGCTGTCGCCCGCCGAAAACCGTGCCTTGGCCGCGCTCGCCGCCTTTCCCGGTCCGGTGCAATTGCTGGCCGCGGGTCGGGATGAAACGATTCCTTGCCGGACTACAGAAAATTTCATCAGCGCCACTTGTCCGACTGCGTTGCAATACCATCTACTGGATGAGGCCACGCATACCCTGTACGCGATTCCCGCGATGCGGCGCGAGGCCTATCGGCTGGTACGGCAGTGGTTGCTGGAAATGACCGCCACCGTACCGTCGCCCAGCACTGACTGAAGTGCCCTGTCAAAGACCCCGGGAAAAGGATGGATGCGATGAGCCAGCCCCTCGTGAACCACTACATCAACGGCCAGGTGGTTGCCACCACCCCGGACCGCACTGCCCCGGTGTTCAATCCCGCGCTCGGTCGCCCCGTGAAGACCGTGGCACTCGCCTCGCCTGCGGAACTTGATACCGCCGTGCAGGTGGCCCGGCAGGCGCAGCGCGCCTGGGGCCGCACGCCGGCCCTGACGCGGTCCCGCGTGTTGTTCCGCTTCAAGGAACTGCTCGTGAAGCATTCGCGCGAGTTGGCCGAAATCATTTCCGCCGAGCACGGCAAGACCGTGGCCGATGCCGAGGGTGAAGTGACCCGCGGCATGGAAGTGGTGGAGTTCGCCTGTGGTGCTCCGCAGTTGCTGAAGGGGGAGTACAGCGAGTCCGTCGGTACCGGCGTCGACAGCTACGGTATCCGCCAGCCGCTCGGCGTGGTGGCCGGCATCACGCCGTTCAATTTCCCGGCGATGGTGCCGATGTGGATGTTCCCCGTGGCCTTGGCCTGCGGCAATGCCTTCATCCTCAAGCCTTCCGAGCGAGATCCGTCCGCCGCCATGTTCATTGCCGATCTGCTGGCGCAGGCCGGTCTGCCGGCCGGCGTCTTCAATGTCGTCCACGGTGACAAGGCGGCGGTGGATGCCATCCTCGAGCATCCGGGCATCGCGGCCGTGAGCTTCGTGGGCTCCACGCCCATCGCCAAGTACATCCAGCAGCAAGGCGTGGCACACGGCAAGCGCGTGCAGGCCCTCGGTGGCGCCAAGAACCATGCCGTGGTGATGCCGGATGCCGATCTCGACGGTGCCTGCGAGGCCATCATCGGCGCCGCCTACGGCTCGGCCGGCGAGCGCTGCATGGCCATCTCCGTGGTGGTGGCGGTGGGCGAGGGGACGGCGGACGCGCTGATCGCCCGCCTGCAGCAGCGCATCGCGACGCTGAAGGTCGGTGCGCCCGACGCACCCGGAGTGGATATCGGCCCGCTCGTGACCGATGCCGCGCGGGCACGGGTGACGGGATACATCGATGCGGGTGCCGCGGCCGGTGCCGCGCTCTGCACCGACGGGCGCGGCGTCCAGGTGGCGGAGCGGCCCGATGGCTACTACGTCGGCCCGACGCTGTTCGACCACGTGACGCCCGAGATGAGCATCTACCGCGACGAGATCTTCGGACCCGTGCTGTCGGTGGTGCGCGTGCCGGACTATGCCGC
>JBJTPC010000139.1:0-3278 GCA_046074905.1 Gammaproteobacteria bacterium | reverse complement strand
CGGTGGATGGTGACCGGCGTCTCTCCTTTCACTTGATTGCCGCTTACGGCATGGGCCAGCGGTTGCTGCTCATCCGTGATGTCACCCGCGAGGCGCGGGTCGAGAGCATGCGCAAGGATTTCGTGGCCAACGCCTCGCATGAATTGCGCTCACCGTTGACCGTGATCGCCGGGTATCTCGATACCCTCGCCGAGGACGGTAGCCTCGACGACGCATGGCAGGCCCCGGTGGCGGAGATGCGTCGGCAGACGGAGCGCATGCGCGAAATCGTCGACAGTCTGCTGGAGCTCTCGCGACTGGAGGCGAGTGGCACCGAGGCGCCGATGGAGCGGGTTGATCTCGGCGGTCTCGTGGCGTACCTCAAGCGTGACCTGATGGCCGGCCTGGTCAAGCCGGGCGCCTTCGACCTCGATATACAACCGCCGGCCGTCGTTTTCGGCGCCTCGACCGAGGTGCATTCGATCGTCTCCAACCTGCTGACCAATGCCGTGAAGTACACGGGCGATGGTGGGCGCATCACGGTGCGCTGGTGGGTCGACCAGGACGGGGGACATCTCGCGGTGGCGGATACCGGAATCGGTATCGCGCCCGAGCACATCCCGCGGTTGACCGAGCGGTTCTACCGGGTCGATCCCGGCCGCTCGCGCAAGCTGGGCGGAACGGGGCTCGGTCTGGCCATCGTCAAGCATGCCTTGCAGCGTCATGGCGGGACGCTCGAGATCAGCAGCGTGGAGGGGCAGGGCAGCACCTTCACCTGCCATTTTCCACCGCGGCGTGTCGGTCTCGACGGCTGAGCCGGGTTTAACCTCGCTGTCATGCTGCGGCAGCGTCGCTGTCGCCTAACCTTAACGCCAGGGAAAACTCCCGGTCCGACACTGATTGCCCATGCCATTCGCGTGGGAGTCGACGATGCGAGTCAGGACCCTTTTCCTTTCGGATATCCACCTCGGCTATCGCGGTTGTCGCGCCGAGGCCTTGCTGTCTTTCCTCGGGGCTCACCAGCCGGAGGAAATCGTGCTGGTCGGCGACGTGGTGGACTTGTGGTCGTTGAGCCGGGTCCCCTACTGGCCCGCGTCCCACCAGGCGGTGGTGCGGCGCCTGACCCTGCTCGCCGCGGAGGGGGTACGGGTGGTCTACGTTCCCGGCAATCATGATGCTGCGGTACGGGAGTGGGCGGGGGCCTCGCTCGCCGGTGTCGAGGTGGTGCGCGAATACCAGCACGTCACTGCAGACGGTCGCCGCTTCCTGGTCGTGCACGGCGATTGCTTCGATGATGCAGTACGCTTTCCCGAGTGGTTGGCGAGCCTGGGCGGATATCTCTATGACGCGGTGCTGTGGCTGTCCCATGTCCTGCATGCCCTGCGCCGACGCTGGTCCCGGCGTGCACGCTGGTTCTCGCTCGCGACCTGGCTGAAACAACGTATCCCCGAGGCCCAGCGCTACGTCCGTCAATTCGAGGCGGCGGCACGCCAGGAAGCGACGCGCCGGGGTTTCGACGGAATCATCTGTGGCCACATCCACCAGCCCGCCCTGCGCGAGGAGAACGGGTGGTGTTACGCCAACGAAGGCGATTGGGTGGAACACGGTACCGGTCTGGTGGAACATTGTGATGGCCGCCTCGAGTTGCGCTGGGCCGATGCGCTGGTAACGGCCGGACAACCCGTCGACGTCCGGCTGCCGCTCGCGGCGTCGCCCATGCGTCAGGCAGCCTGAGCCGTCCATGCGTATCGCACTCGTGACGGACGCCTGGAGCCCGTTGGTGAACGGGGTGGTCACCACCCTGCGCCATACGGTCGATGCACTCGAGACCCTCGGCGTCGAGGTGCGAACCCTGACCCCCGAGGGACACCGAACCGTCCGCTGCCCGAGCTATCCGGAAATCCGGCTGGCCTACGGGGTCACGGCGCGGGTTCGCGAAGAGCTGGCGGCATTCGTCCCCGATGCCGTGCATATCGCGACGGAGGGCGCCTTGGGTCTCGCCGCGCGACGGGCCTGCCTCGACTGGCGGTGGCGGTTCACCACTTCCTATCACACCCGTTTTCCCGAATATCTCCGGGCACGATGGCCGATTCCCGAAGCGTGGTCCTACGCCTGGCTCCGCTGGTTCCATGGCGCGGCGGCACGCACGATGGTCGGTACCCCCACCTTGCGTGACGAATTGGGCGCCCGCGGGTTCCGCCATTTGGTCGATTGGTCGCGTGGGGTGGATACCGAGTTGTTCCGGCCGCGTGCGCCGGTCGTGGAACTGCCGTGGGGCGTTCGCCGCGACGCGCGCCCGATCCTGGTGCATGTTGGCCGGGTTGCCGTGGAAAAGAACATCGAGGCGTTCCTCGCGTTGGAACTGCCGGTGACGAAAGTGGTGGTCGGCGATGGTCCGGCTCGAGAGGCCTTGCAGCGACGTTTCCCGCAGGTCCACTGGACCGGTTACCTGCACGGGGAAGCCCTGGCGAGCGTGGTTGCGCAGGCGGATTGCCTGGTGTTCCCCAGCCTGACCGATACCTTCGGGTTGGTCATGCTGGAGGCGATGGCTTGCGGCGTTCCGGTCGCCGCATTTCCAGTCACCGGTCCGGTGGACGTGGTAACCCCCGGAGTGACGGGCGAGTTGGCTCCCGACCTGGCCGTGGCGGTGACGCGGGCGCTGCGGCTGGATCGCGCGGGCGTACGTGCGGCGGTCGTGGCGCGCGGCTGGCAGGGGAGCAGTGCGCAGTTCCTTGCCAACCTCGTGCCGGCGCGGACGGCATCGATTCCGCGAATGCGCGGCGCGCTGCCGCAGTGGGTGGGCGAGCGTCCATGAAGCCGTTCCGGGGGCGATGGAGCGGACGTGGCGGGGCCGTCCTGCGGCAGCAGTTGTTGCACTGGACGGGCGCCGCGGGGCTGCTGCAGGTGGGTGAGCGTCTGGTGACCGTCGAGCAGAGCGATGCCACGGCTCCGCAGCGCTTTGTCCGTGCCGCGTTGGACTGGCTGGAGGTGGCCGGTGAGGTGCGCGGACGGGGTGCCGGAACGATGCCCCGTCAAGGTCAATACTTTGGTTACCTGTTGTAGCAGTACTAATTACACCAGTGTTGGCCCAGTGTGCGGTTACGTTAGCAATAATACTTTGACCGCCTAACGAACCACCAGTGCCGCCAGTTAAGTTGCCCCAAATAGCTTGGATGTTAGCTGTAACACGCTGACCACCTGTTGTAGCTGTGCTAGTTACACCTAGGTTACCCCAGATTGCGTCTGTGTTGGCAGCAATAGTTTGGCCGCCCCATGTTTCGCCAGCTTGGTTGTCAAAT
>JBJTPC010000138.1:0-3262 GCA_046074905.1 Gammaproteobacteria bacterium | reverse complement strand
GATGGCGGCACAGCTGACCGAAGCCCTGCCCGAACTCAAGGTGGGCCTGGTGCATGGCCGCCTGCCTTCTTCGAAAAAGGAGTCGGTGATGGCGGCCTTCAAGCAGGGCCGTATCGACGTGCTGGTGGCGACCACCGTGATCGAGGTGGGTGTCGATGTCCCCAATGCCAGCGTGATGGTGATCGAGAACGCCGAACGCATGGGCCTGGCGCAATTGCACCAGTTGCGCGGCCGGGTCGGTCGCGGCGCGGCGGAAAGCAGTTGCGTGCTGCTGTTCCGTGCGCCGTTGTCGATGCTGGCGCGGGAGCGGCTCGGCGTGCTGCGCGATACCAATGACGGTTTCGAGGTGTCCCGGCGCGATCTGGAGTTGCGGGGCCCGGGCGAATTGCTGGGCACGCGGCAGACCGGCCTGATGGCCTTGCGTGTCGCCGACCTGCAGCGCGATGCGGACCTGCTGCCGCGGGTGCAGGCCGCCGCGGACCTGCTGCTCGAGCGTCATCCCGCTAACATACCGGCACTGCTGCGGCGCTGGATCGGTCGCGGCGAACGTTACGGGAAGGTATGACGCGCACGCTGCTCGACTACTGGCATCTCATCCGCGGCCATCGGCCGATCGGCTTCTGGCTCCTGCTCTGGCCGGTGCTGTGGGCCTTGTGGATTGCCGGGGAGGGCCATCCGGGGGCCGAGGTGTTCTGCGTCTTCGTGGCCGGCACCTGGCTGATGCGCAGTGCCGGGTGTGCCATCAACGACTACGCCGACCGCGATTTCGATCCGCATGTGCAACGCACCCGGGACCGACCGCTCGCGGCGGGCCGCATCAGTCCGCTGGAGGCTTTGCTGGTCTTCGCCGCGCTGTCGCTGGTGGCGCTCGCCCTCGTGCTGCGACTCAACCCGCTGGTGCAGCTCTATGCGGTGGGTGGTGCCGTCCTGGCCGTCGTGTACCCGTTTCTCAAGCGCTGGGTGTCGGTGCCGCAGTTCTGGATGGGAGCGGCCTTCAGCTGGGGCATGCCGATGGCCTTCGCTGCCGAGACGGGCGAGGTGCCGCGGGTGGCGTGGCTGCTGTTCTGCGGCGGCCTGCTGTGGGCCGCGGCGTACGACACCATGTACGGCATGGTGGATCGGGATGACGACCTGCGGATCGGCGTGAAGAGCACTGCCATCCTGTTCGGGGACGCCGACCGCCTGATCATCGGCCTGATGCAGGCACTGACGCTCGTGGCCTGGTGGCTGGCGGGGCGCGAGGCGGGATTGGCCAGCCCCTGGTGGTTCGGTGGCCTGACGGCCGCCGCCCTCACCTTCGTGCACCAGCAACGGCTGATTCGCCAGCGGGAGCGCGAGGGTTGCTTCGCCGCCTTCCTGAACAACGCCTGGACCGGTGCGTTCGTGTTCGGCGGTCTGCTGCTGCACTACACCTTCCAGGCCGGCTGAGCGGCGACGGGTTCCGGTCAGACCATCCCCCCGGGCGGATGAAGCCCGTCGGTCAGGCCCGTGACGGTCGGGGCCGAGACGGCTAGGCGCGGGCGATGGTCCAGAGATCGATTCGCCGGGCTCCGGCCGCGCGCAAGGCCGCCGCGCAGGCAGCTGCGGTGCTGCCGGTGGTGCAGACGTCATCGACCAGGGCGACATGCCGATGGACGACCTGGCGACGCCAGCGTTCGTCGAGAGCGAAGGCGCCCTGCAGGTTGGCGCGGCGCTCGATTGCCGTGAGACCGGCCTGGGCCGCCGTCTGCCGGAGACGTCGCAGCGCGGGCGCCACGCCGATGCCGGTGTCCCGGCGCAGGCGGCCGGCGAGGTCGCCGCTCTGGTTGAAGCCGCGATGCGCCTGCCGCTGCGGATGGAGCGGCACGGGGATCCAGACTTCCGGCAGGGGCAGACGATGCCGCGCTGCCGCCGCCGCCATGACCGTCCCGAGCAGTCGACCATAGGTACGCTCCCCGCGGTACTTGAAGGCATGGATCAGCGGTGCGACGGGCCAGGCGTAGCGCAGCGGTGCGTAGGCGAGGGTGATGCCCGGCGGGACATTGCCGTCCTGCCGAACCGGGGCCAGCCGCCACGGCAACTCGGCGTGGCAGGCCGGACAGAGGTCCAGCAAGGCACCGGCCACCCCGGGTCCGCCGCCGGGGGTGGCGACCGTCGAGCCGGGCTCGAGACAGAGAACGCACCGCGGCGGGAGCAACCAGGCCTCGAGCCGACGCCCCAGGGACAGCAGCCCGTCAACCTGCAAGGCAGACAATGGTTGACAGGTACCGGGCGGGTTCGGAACATAGCGCATGGGGACAGCGTCCCTCCGCGAGGTCTCCCCGGGTGGAGCCAATCGCGGTGTCCTTGCCACGAAACTCCCGCCCGCACGCGGCAACGCCGGCCTTCCGGCGTGAATGGTGTCGAAACGGGAACGGTGCAGCTTCCGGGAGTTCCCATGACCATCGCCGCCGCCCCCCGCCACGACTGGACCGTCGAGGAGGTCCGGGCCCTGTTCGCCCTGCCCTTCCTTGACCTGCTGCTGCAGGCGCAGCAGGTCCATCGCGCCCATTTCGCGCCGAACCAGGTTCAGGTCTCCACGCTGCTGTCGATCAAGACGGGGGCCTGCCCGGAGGATTGCTCCTACTGCCCGCAGTCGATCCGTTACGAGACCGGTTTGGCCCGCGAGGAATTGCTGCAGGTCGAGGACGTCCGGCGTCGCGCCGCGGCAGCCCGCGAGGCGGGCGCGACGCGCTTCTGCATGGGCGCGGCGTGGCGCAGCCCGAAGGCGAAGGACCTGCGGGTGGTGGTGGAGATGGTCAAGGGCGTCAAGGAGCTCGGCCTCGAGACCTGCGCGACGCTGGGCATGCTGACGCCGGCGCAGGCGGCCGAACTCAAGGCTGCGGGGCTCGACTACTACAACCACAACATCGATACCTCGCCGGAGTTCTACGGCGAGATCATCACCACGCGCACCTTCGAGGATCGCCTCAATACCCTGGCTGCCGTCCGCGATGCCGGCATCAACGTGTGCTGCGGCGGCATCCTCGGCATGGGCGAGCAGGAGGGCGATCGCGCCGCCATGCTGCAGGTGCTCGCGACCCTGCCCCAGCATCCGGAGAGCGTGCCGATCAACCAGCTGGTCCAGGTGGCAGGCACGCCGCTTCACGGCGAGGCGGCGCTCGATCCCTTCGACTTCGTGCGGGCCATTGCGGTGGCGCGGATCACCATGCCGAAAAGCCACGTCCGGCTGTCGGCCGGACGCGAGTCGATGTCCGACGAACTGCAGGCCTTGTGTTTCATG
>JBJTPC010000137.1:0-4621 GCA_046074905.1 Gammaproteobacteria bacterium | reverse complement strand
TCGCCCGCAAGAACTACTTCTATCCCGACCTCCCCAAGGGTTACCAGATCAGCCAGTACGAGTTGCCGGTGGTACAGCACGGACGCATGCCGATCCTGCTCGAAGACGGCTCCACGAAGGTCATCGGGGTCACCCGCGCCCACCTCGAGGAAGATGCCGGCAAGAGCCTCCACGAAGGCCTCGGTGCCTTCTCCGGCATCGACCTCAATCGGGCCGGCACGCCGCTGCTCGAGATCGTCTCCGAGCCGGACATGCGCTCTGCCAGGGAGGCCGTCGCCTATCTCAAGAAGATCCACACTCTGGTTCGCTATCTCGAGATCTGTGACGGCAACATGCAGGAAGGCTCGTTCCGCTGCGATGCCAACGTCTCCGTGCGGCCAGTGGGGCAGGAGAAGTTCGGCACGCGCGCGGAGCTCAAGAACATCAATTCCTTCCGCTTTGTCGAGAAGGCGATCCAGTACGAGGTGGGTCGCCAGATCGAGCTGCTCGAGTCCGGCGGTACCGTGGCGCAGGAGACGCGTCTCTACGACTCCGCCCGCGACGAGACCCGCTCCATGCGCTCGAAGGAAGAAGCAAACGACTACCGCTACTTCCCCGACCCGGACCTCCTCCCGCTCGTCATCACCACGGCAGACATCGAGGCGGTACGCGCCACGCTGCCCGAATTGCCGGACGACAAGGCCGCGCGCTTCTGTCGTGACCACGGGCTGTCCGCCTACGATGCCGGCGTGCTGACCTCCAGCCGCGAGCTGGCCGCCTATTACGAGGCCGTGGTGGCGGCGGCGGGTGGCGAGCCGAAACTCTGCGCCAACTGGGTCATGGGCGAAATCGCCGGCCTGTTGAATCGCGACGGTCTGGAGATCACGGCCTCCAGGGTCGACCCGAAGGCGCTGGCGGGCCTGCTGGCGCGGATCTCGGACGCCACGGTGTCCAACAAGCTGGCCAAGGACGTGCTGCTCGCCATGTGGGACGAGGGCAAGAGCGCGGACGAGGTGATCGAGGCCAAGGGCCTGAAGCAGATCACCGACTCCGGCGCGCTCGAGGCCATCATCCGGCAGGTCATCGAGGCCAACCCGGACCAGGTGGCTGGCTATCGCGCCGGCAAGGACAAGCTGTTCGGATTCTTCGTCGGTCAGGCGATGAAGGCGACGGGCGGCAAGGCCAATCCCGCCCAGTTGAACGAACTGCTCAAGCGCCTGCTGGCGGGTTGAGGACAGGGCGGGCATGTCGGGTCCGGACGAGCTGCGTCGCTTCCTGTTCGAGGACAGTCCCGTCCGCGGCTACGTGGTGCGCCTCGATGCCACCTGGAAGGCCACGATCGAGCACCACGGCTATCCACCCGTGGTACGCGGCGTCCTCGGCGAGGCCATGGCCGCCACGGCCCTGCTGACCGGCACCATGAAGTTCGACGGCCGTCTCACCCTGCAGGTGCAGGGGGAAGGTCCCTTGCACCTGCTGGTGACCCAATGCACCGATGGTCTGGCGATGCGGGGCGTGGCGCGGTTCCGCGGGACCGTGCCGTCGGGCTCGCTGGCGGCCATCACCGGTGATGGTCGCGTCACCGTCACCGTCGAATCGGCGGACCAGGACACGCGTTACCAGGGCGTGGTGCCGCTGCTGGGCGAAGGCCTCGCGGCAGGTCTCGAGGAATACTTCGCACGGTCCGAGCAATTGCCGACGCGGCTGTGGTTGGCCGCGGACGGGGAGGGTGCGGCCGGCCTGCTGCTGCAGCAGTTGCCCACGGGCAGTTCGGCGTCCAGCGAGGAGGATCCCGTGGCACGCCAGGCCGCGCAGGACCTCTGGGAGCGGGTCTGCGCGCTCGCCTCCACGGTCACGCCCGCGGAGTTGCTGCGGGTCCCGACGGAAGCATTGCTGCATCGACTCTTCCACGAGGAGCGCGTGCGACTGTTCGCCGGAACACCGGTCAGTTTCCGCTGTTCCTGTTCACGCGAGCGCACGGCCGGACTGCTGCGGGCGCTGGGTCGCACCGAGGTCGAGGAGATCATCGCCCAGGACGGCGAGGTCACCGTCACCTGCGAGTTCTGCAATCGTGCCTGGCGTTTCGATGCCATCGATGCGGGCACGTTGTTCACGTCGCCGCCGCCCGCCAACGGCGAGCGGCAGTTGCACTAGGACGTCATCGATCCCGCGGTTCGCGCCCGACGGCAAGGTGGCCTAGTCTTCTGCCTCGACCTGCCTGATGTAGGCCGCACCGCCAAGGTGGTTCATCTGGCGCAGTATCCACGCCTGACGACGCTTCATGTAGGGTTCGGGCTTGTCCACGCGGTAACGCACCGGGTTCGGCAGTGCGGCGGCCAGCAGGGCCGACTGTGAACGGCTGAGCTTCCGCGCCGGCCGCTTGAAGTACCGCTGGGCAGCCGCTTCGGCACCATAGATGCCGGGCCCCATCTCCGCGATGTTCACGTACACCTCGAGGATGCGCTGCTTGTCCCACAGTGCTTCGATGAGGATCGTGAACCATGCCTCCAGACCCTTGCGCACCCAACTGCGTCCGCGCCACAGGAAGAGGTTCTTGGCCACCTGCTGGCTGATGGTGCTGGCGCCGCGCACCTTGCGACCGCGCTGGTTCGATTTCAGCGCCTTGTCGATGGCCTCGAAGTCGAAGCCCGGGTGGAAGGCAAATTTCTGGTCCTCGCTGGCGATGACGGCGAGTTTCAGGTGTCTCGAGATTTCCGGCCAGGGTTGCCAGTCATAGCGGAGGCGGAAGGCGAAATCGCCGGTGCCCCAATGTCGCACTGCATCCTCCACCATCAGGGCGCTGCCCAGCGGGGGAACCCAGCGCATCGCGAGCACGCTCGCGACGGAGAGGCCGACGAACCACGCGCCGGCCAGCACGAACCACCGCGCAGCACGGCGAAGCGCTGCGCGGAGGCGCATGGGAGTCAGGCCCCGATGACGGTGGCGCTGTGCACCACCACGGGCTCGAGCGGGACGTCCTGGCGACCCGTCTGCACGGCGGCGATGGCGTCGATGACATCCATGCCGTCCGTCACCTTGCCAAACACGGCATAACCGAAATCACGGGCCCCATGGTCGAGGAAGGCGTTGTCGACCAGGTTCACGAAGAACTGCGAGGTGGCACTGTTCACCTCGGAGGTGCGCGCCATCGACAGCGTGCCGCGGAGGTTCTTGAGACCGTTGTCCGCCTCGTTCTTGATCGGCTTGCGCGTGGCCTTCTGGCGCATGTCCTCGGTGTAGCCACCGCCCTGGATGACAAAGCCCGGGATGACGCGATGGAAGATGGTGCCGTCGAAGTGGCCGTCCTCGGCGTACTGGCGGAAGTTGGCGACGGTGAGCGGGGCCTGCTCGGGGTACAGCTCGATCGTGAAATTGCCGAGCGACGTCTCGAAACGGATCATGGAAACCTCCTGGCGATGTGGCGCGCAGTTTACGCCATCACGCCGCCGGAGACGCGCTCCAGTCCCGCCAGGTCGCGATGCGTGGTCACGCCATGCAGACCGGCCGACTGCAGCAGTGCGCGCACGGCCGGTCCCTGGGTGGCGCCGTGTTCCAGGCCCAGCCAGCCCCCCGGCAGGAGATGCGCCGTGGCGCCGGCAATGATTTCCCGGAACGCCTCGAGACCGTCCGGCCCCGCCACCAGGGCCTCGAGCGGTTCGCCCGCGAGGCTGGGCAGATGCGGGTCGTCGGCGGCGAGGTAGGGGGGATTGGCGACGATGACGTGGAAGCGACGCCCGCTGACCGGGGTGTACCAGTGCCCAGTGAGCAACTCGACGCGACCCGGGGCGAGGCGCGCGATATTCGCCGCGGCGATGCACGCCGCCGCCGGCGAGGCCTCGACGGCCGTGACGTGGACGTCGGGGCGCTCGCTGGCGATGGCCAGCGCGATGGCCCCGGAGCCGGTGCCGAGGTCCAGCACGCAGTACGAATCCATACCGGCAGCGAGGCAGGTATCGAGGTGCAGCAGGGCCTGCTCCACCAGGCACTCGGTATCGGCGCGGGGCACGAGCACGCCGGGCGCGACCTGCAGTTCCAGCGACCAGAACTCGCGACGGCCGAGGAGGTAGTGCAGGGGTTCGCCCGCCAGGCGTCGCGCCACCAGCGCCCGGAATCGCGCGGCGGTGTCGGCCGGCACCCGTTCGGTGCCACGGGAGCGCAACTGCCAGCGCTCGAGGCCGAGCGTTGCGGCGAGGAGCAACTCGGCTTCCAGTCGGGCCTCGCCGCGGACCCAGGGCGGGCCGGCCGCGAGCGAATCGCCGGCGGCCAACCGCAAGTCGTCGATGGTGGAGCGCGTCACGGGCGCGTCAGGCACCGAGGGCCGCCAGCTGCTCGGCTCGCCACTCGCGCGACAGCGGCGTGAACACCTCGTCGAGCGCACCCTCGATGATGCGGTCCAGCGAGTAGAGAGTGAGGTTGATGCGGTGGTCCGTAAGCCGACCCTGGGGGAAGTTGTACGTACGGATGCGTTCGCTGCGGTCGCCCGTGCCGACCTGCAGGCGGCGGGTTTGCGCCGTGGCTTGCTCGCGCTTCTCGCGTTCGGCTGCCTGCAGCTTGGCCTTCAGCAAGGACATCGCCCGCGACCGGTTCTTGTGCTGGCTGCGCTCGTCCTGGCACTCGACGACGATACCGGTCGGCAGATGGG
>JBJTPC010000136.1:0-23453 GCA_046074905.1 Gammaproteobacteria bacterium | reverse complement strand
CGCTCGCGCAGATCTTCGGTGGCGTAGTTGATGCATTCATCGGCGCCGGAGGCACGGCATGCAGCGAGCTTCTCGTCGGTCGATGCGGCAGCGATGACCCGTGCTCCCATCAGGCGACCGAACTCCACCGCCGCCAATCCCGTACCCCCGGCGGCGCCGAGCACGAGCAGCGTCTCGCCGGGCTGGAGGTTCGCCCGATCCTTGAGCGCGTGGTAAGTGGTGCCGTAGGCCAAGGTCAGTGCAGCCGCTTCCTCGAAGCCCACGCCGTCCGGCAGTCGCGTGACATTGGGTGCCGGAACGACCACTTCCTCCGCGTAGCCGCCCCAGGTACTCACCGCCACCACGCGATCCCCCGGGGACAGCCCGGTGACGCCTGCGCCAACCTGCTGCACCGTTCCGGCCACTTCGCCCCCGGGCGAGAACGGCAGTGGCGGCTTGAACTGGTACTTGTTCTGGATGATCAGCGTGTCGGGGAAGTTGACTGCGGCGGCGGCGACCCGCACCACGACCTGGCCTGTCGCGGGCAACGGGGTGGAACCTCCTCCAGCGTGAGCGATTCGGGAGGGCCGTATTGACGACAGAGGATGGCTTTCATGGACGTCGAGAGTGCGACGCCCGATGCGTCACGTCAACGTGCGCGGAGTCGATGTCGCCACGGACCCTGCCGACGCAGCTACCACCAATTTCGATGCACCCATGCCGCAAGGCGAGCCACCGGCAGTGGCTGCAGGCGGCGGCAACGCCCAGGTCGCATGCTAACCTTGCACGCCATGAAGCGTTACCACGCCCTCACCATGCTCTGGCAGGGGCTCACCGGCCATCGCGGCTGGGAACCCGCCTGGCGCACGCCGGAGCCGAAGCCACGCTATGACGTGGTCATCATCGGCGGTGGCGGTCATGGACTCGCCTGCGCCTACTACCTCGCCAAGATCCATGGCATCACCAATGTGGCCGTCCTGGAGCGTGGCTGGCTGGGGGGCGGCAATACCGGTCGCAACACCACCATCGTCCGCTCGAACTACTACTACCCCGAAAGCGCGGCCCTCTACGATTTTTCCGTCCGCCTCTACGAGGGGCTGTCGAAGGACCTCAACTACAACGTGATGTTCAGCCAGCGCGGCGTGATGAACGTGCTGCATACCCGGCATGACATGGAAGCCGGGCACCGCTGGGTCGGTGCCATGAACCTGAACGGCATCGATGCCTTCATGCTGACCCGCGAGGAAGTGGGTCAGCGCATCCCCCTGCTGAACCTCTCGCCACAAGCGCGCTACCCGGTGCTCGGTGGCTTCGTGCAGCCGCGCGGTGGCACGGCCCGCCACGACGCGGTGGCCTGGGGCTACGCCCGTGCAGCGTCGGCGCTCGGTGTCGACATCCTGCAGAACTGCGAGGTGACGGGCTTCCGCAAGTCGGCGGAGGGTCGGGTCACCGGGGTGGAGACCAATCTAGGCTTCATCGGCGCCGATCAGGTGGGAATGTCCGTGGCGGGCCATTCCACCGTCATCGCGAAACTGGCGGGCTTCCGCCTGCCAGTCAGCAGTTACGCACTGCAGGCCTTCGTGTCCGAGCCCCTCAAGCCGGTCATGGACACGGTGATGACCTCCTTCGGGACCGGCATGTACTTCAGCCAGTCCGACAAGGGCGGCCTGGTGATCGGCGGTGGTCTCGACCACTACCTCTCCTATGCGCAGCGTGGCAACACGCCGCTCCTGCGGCACGTGCTCGGCGCCGTGGCGGACCAACTCCCGTCGCTGGGACGCGTGCGGCTGCTGCGCCAGTGGGCCGGCATCGTCGATGTGGTGCATGACTCCAGTCCCATTCTCGGCGAGACACCCGTCCCGTGATTGTTCATCAACTGCGGCTGGGGCACCGGCGGCTGCAAGGCCATCCCCGTGGGTGGCTGGATGCTGGCACACCACATCGCCACCGGTCGTGCGCACGAGATCGCCGCGCCGTTCGCCCTGCGGCGCTTCCATACGGGCGCGCTCATCGACGAAGCCGCCGCGTCCGGCATCCCGCACTGAGGCTCCGCCATGCTCCGCTTCGACTGCCCCTGGTGCGGACCCCGCGACGAACACGAGTTCCAGTGCGGCGGCCAGTCGCACATCATCCGCCCGGAGCCCTGGCACGAGGTGGATGAGGCCACCTGGGGTGACTACCTGTTCACGCGCCACAATCCGAAGGGCGTGCATCTCGAGCGCTGGGTACATGTGCACGGCTGTCGCCAGTGGTTCAACGTCGCGCGGGACACGGTGACCCATCGCATCCTGGCCATCTACCGGATGACCGACCCGGTTCCGGAACACGTCGCGGAGGCCCGACCATGAGTGCGCGTCGCCTTGCCGACGGCGGCTGCCTCGACCGTACCCGGCCGCTGCGCTTCACCTTCGACGGTCGCGAGTACACGGGATACGCCGGCGATACGCTCGCCTCGGCGCTGCTCGCCAACGGGGTCCGCGTGGTCGGCCGGTCCTTCAAGTTGCACCGCCCCCGCGGACTGCTGGCGGCGGGCGTCGAGGAGCCCAATGCCCTGATGCAGGTCGGCACGGGCGCCTGGAGCACCCCGAACCTGCGGGCCACGGAAGTCGAGCTATACGACGGCCTGGTGGCTCGCGCGGTGAATTGCTGGCCATCGGCGAGGTTCGATCTCGGCGCGGTGCTGCGGCCCTTCGAGCGCTTCCTGACCGCAGGGTTCTACTACAAGACCTTCATGTGGCCCGACTGGCACCTGTTCGAGGGTCCTATCCGCCGGGCGGCCGGCCTGGGCCGCGCGGCAGGCACCGCGGATCCGTCACGTTACGAAACCCGCCATGCGCATTGCGACGTGCTCGTGGTGGGTGGAGGTCCGGCCGGCCTGTCCGCGGCAGTGGCCGCGGCGGCCGAGGGACAACGCGTCATCCTCTGCGAACAGGAACCGCGCTGCGGCGGGCGTCTCCTCTGGGATACCTGCGAGATCGAGGGTCGCCCACTGTCGGGAGCCGCCGCGTGCGCGTGGCGTGATGAGCAGCTCGCGGCACTCGCCAGCGCGGCCGATGCCATCGTCCTGCCCCGCACGACCGCCGCCGGTTACTGGGACCACAATGCACTGACCCTGGTGGAAAGGGTGACGGATCATCTCGGTCCAGACGCGCCTTCCCACTTGCCGCGCCAGCGCCTGTGGCAGGTGCGGGCCGGCCGCGTGATTCTCGCGGCGGGAGCGCTGGAGCGCCCCTTGGTGTTCCCGGGCAACGACCGACCCGGCGTCATGCTGGCCACCGCAGTCCGTCGCTATCTCGCCGAGTACGCGACGCTCGCCGGCGAGCGGCTGCTGGTATTCACCAACAACGATGACGCTTATGCCACCGCCCATGCTTTTGCCGCCGCGGGCGGTACGGTGGCAGCGATCGTCGACAGCCGTCCATCGCCGACCGCTGCCGTGGTCGCCGCCGCCGAAGCGGCGGGTTTCACGGTCCATGTGGATGCCGTGGTCGCCGATACCGCGGGCCGTCCGGGAATCCGCAAGGCCTGGGTCCGGCTCGGGGCCAGCGGAGGTCGCCCGCGTACCATCGCCGTGAACGCCGATCTGCTCGCCATGTCCGGTGGCTTCACGCCCACCGTCCACCTGTTCTCGCAGTCGGGCGGCAAGTTGGAGTGGGAGGCGACGCACGCGCAGTTCCGTCCGGGCGTGGCGGCACAGGCGGTCACTGCGGTCGGCGATGCGGCCGGCGTCGATACGCCGATGGCGCCCTTGTGGTCCGTCACGGGTCGCAGCAAGGCGTTCGTCGACTTCCAGCACGACGTCACCGCCACCGATATCCGCCTGGCTGCCCAGGAGAACTTCCAGTCCGTCGAGCACCTCAAGCGTTACACCACGCTCGGCATGGCGCCGGACCAGGGCAAGACCTCGAACCTGAATGCCCTTGCGCGCATGGGTGAGGTGACGGGGCGCACGCCGGAGGCCGTGGGGACCACGCGTTACCGCTTTCCGTTCACGCCGGTGGCGTTCGGCGCGCTGGGTGGGCGTCAGCGTGATGCATTGTTCCGGCCGGTCCGGCGCCTGCCGCTGCACGATTGGCATGCCGCGCACGGGGCGGTACTCGAAGAGTATGGCGGCTGGATGCGCCCGGCGTACTACCTGCTGCCGGGCGAGGCACCCCATGCGGCGGAGCAGCGCGAGGCGCTCGCGGTGCGCCGCGGGGTTGGCCTGTTCGACGGCTCGCCGCTGGGCAAGATCGAGGTGAGCGGGCCCGATGCCGCCTGGTTCCTCGACCGGTTCTACTGCAATACCGTCTCGACGCTGGCCGTCGGCAAGTTGCGTTACGGGCTGATGCTCAACGAGTTGGGCGTGGTCATCGATGACGGCGTGGTCGCCCGCCTCGCCGCGGACCGCTTCCTGGTCGGTACCACCACCGGCGGAGCCGCACGTATCGCCGCGCTCATGGAGGAATGGCTGCAGTGCGAGTGGGTGAACGCGCGCGTGCTGGTAGCGCCGCTCACCACCAGCATCGCCGTGGTCACGCTGACCGGACCGCAAGCCCGCAGCGTGCTCGAGCGATTGGGCACGGACTTCCCCGTGGATGCGGCGGCATTCCCCCACATGACGTTCCGTGACGGGCAGGTAGGCGGCATTCCGGCGCGCGTGTGCCGCGTCAGCTTCACCGGCGAGGTCTCGTACGAGATCAATGTGGCGAACAGTGCCGCCGCCCCGCTATGGGAGCGCTGCATGGTCGAGGGCGCCGCGGCGGGCATCACGCCCATCGGCATCGAGGCGTTGATGGCGCTGCGTACCGAGAAAGGCTACCTGCATATCGGTGCGGATACGGATGGCACCACCTCGCCCGTCGACATCGGCTGGGCGCAGGTACTCAAGCGGGATGTCGATTTCATCGGCCGTCGTTCGCTGACCCGCACCGCAAACCTTGCCCCGGATCGCTATCAACTGGTCGGCATCGAGCCGGTGGACGGCGCGGAGCTGCGCCCGGGCCGGCATCTGCGCGGCGCCGGCAAGACCAGCGGCAGCGAGGGCTACATCACCTCGGGCGTCTACAGCGGCACCCTGCAACGCTGGGTGGGCATGGCCATGGTCCGTGGCGGGCACGGGCGTCAGGGTGAGATTCTCGACATCGTCACCGGTGGTCGGGCCCTCAAGGTCCGCATCGCGCCCCTGTGCGCCTACGATCCGCAGGGAGCACGTCTCCGTGAATGACCATGCCGCCGAGACGCGGATGCCTCCGCCAGCCGCCGACGCCGCATTGCCGGTGAAATTCCGCCAGACCACGCTGCAGGTATGCATCCTGCGGCTGAAGTTTCCCGGGGGTCACGAGTTCGAGGCCCTCGGTCGTGAATTCGGGGTGCATTGGCCGCTCGCGCCCAATACCACCGCCACCGGCGAGGCCGTCAAGGTGCTGTGGCTGGGTCCGTCCGAATGGGTGATCGAACATCTGCCGGCAGCGGAAGTGTCGGCGCGTGCCGCGCGCGCCTGTGGTGCCACGCTGCATCACGTGGCGGACGTCAGCGAGGGTCGCGTGGTCTACGAACTCGAGGGTCCCAAGGCCCGCGAAGTGCTGAACAAGGGATGTTCGCTCGACCTCCATCCGCAGGCATTCGGCGTCGGGCAGTGCGCCCAGACACTGCTGCACCACGCCAACATCCTGCTCGATGCCTGCGGGCCGGATCGCTTCCGCTTCTACACCGACCGCAGCATCGCGGCGTGGATGACGACCTGGCTGGAAGATGCCACGGTCGAGTACCGCGCCGGCTGAGGCCAGACGGGGCCACGGTGGGATCGCAGTACTTCAACCTGCCGAACCTGCTCTCGTTCTCGCGACTGGTCGGGACGCCCGCCTTGTTCTGGCTGGCACGCCTGCCGGACCAGCGCTGGGTGGCCGTGTGCTTTGCGGTGCTGGGGCTGACCGATGCCCTCGATGGGCATCTCGCGCGTCGCTGGCAGCAGACCAGCGAATTCGGCTCACGTCTCGACGGCATCGCCGATCTCGTGTTCTATCCGTCCGGGGCACTGTTGCTGCTGTGGCTGTTTCCGCAGTACCTGACGCCCAACTTCGGTTACATCGGGCTCACGCTGCTGCTGCTGCTGGCGGTGAATCTCTATCCACGAGTCCGGTTCGGGCGCTTTATCCTGCTGCATACCCATCTTGCGCGTTGGTCCGGCGTGCTCGCGTTCGTGGCGGTGCTCGGCGCCTTCTTCACCGACACCACGCTGCTGATTCGTCTCACGGCACTGGCCTACTCACTCGCCTTCCTCGAGGGCCTCCTCATCTTCCACCGGCGCGGTCCGGTATCGCCGGACACGCGCAGTCTCTGGAGCTGAGGTGGTCCGTGCGCAGGCGGTTCGTCAGCGCTGGTGGTACTTGCGCAACTCGAGCTTGGCGATGCTGCGGTTGTGGACTTCGTCAGGGCCGTCGGCGAGACGCAGCGTCCGCTGCTCGGCGTACATCTTCGCGAGGCCCGGTTCGGTGGTGACCCCGGCGCCACCGAAAGCCTGGATCGCCATGTCGATGATGCGCGTCGAGAGATTCGGGCCGACCACCTTGATCATGGCAATCTCGGCCTGTGCCGCCTTGTTGCCGCCACGGTCCATCGCGTCGGCCGCCTTGAGGCACAGCAGCCGTGCCATCTCGATGCCGGTACGTGCCTCGGCGATCCGCTCCTCCCACAGGGAGTGCTGGGCGATGGGCTTGCCGAAAGCGGTTCTCGACAGCAGCCGACGCACCATCTTCTCCAGGGCCACCTCGGCGGCGCCGATGCTGCGCATGCAGTGATGGATGCGACCGGGGCCGAGCCGACCCTGGGCGATCTCGAAACCCCGTCCTTCGCCGAGCAGCAGCTGGCTTGCCGGCACGCGCACGTTGTCCAGCAGGACCTCGCTGTGGCCATGGGGCGCATCGTCGTAACCGAAGACGGGCAGGTGCCTGAGCACCTGCACGCCAGGCGTGTCGCGGGGCACGAGAATCATCGACTGCTGCGAGTGCGGCGGGGCGGACGGGTCGGATTTGCCCATGACGATGAAGATCGCGCAGCGCGGATCGCCCACGCCGGACGACCACCACTTGCGGCCATTGATGACGTATTCGTCGCCATCGCGCACGATGGAGGTGGCGATGTTGGTGGCATCGGAGGAAGCCACGTCGGGTTCGGTCATCAGGAACGCCGAGCGGATCTGGCCGTTCATCAGGGGCCGCAGCCAGCACTCCTTCTGTTCCAGCGTGCCATAGCGCTGCAGCACCTCCATGTTGCCGGTGTCAGGCGCCGAACAGTTGAACACCTCGGAGGCCCAACTGATCCGTCCCATTTCCTCGGCGCAGCCGGCGTACTCCAGGTTGCTGAGGCCCGGACCCTCGAAGCGGAAACTCGTCTCGACATGGAATGCACCGTGGGCCGGCGGCATGAACAGGTTCCAGAGGCCTGCCGCACGGGCTTTCGACTTCAATTCCTCGACGATGGCCGGCGTCTGCCAGCGGTCCTGACCGAAGGCCGCCATCTGGGCGTCATGGACCGCCACGGCCGGGACCACGTACTCGTGCATGAAGGCACGCACACGGTCGATCCAGTGTTGCTCGCGCTCGGTTCGGCTGAAATCCATGGTGGGCTCCCGCAAGGTAGGCAGCGATGATACGGGCGCACTCGCGGCCCGCACCATAGGCATTCATCCGCCCGGCCGGATCAGCCCAGCCGGCTCAGGGCGTGGCCAGGCACGCAGGACCGATGTCGGCCACACGGGTACAACCGGTCAAGGCCATCGCCACTTGCAACTCGCTGGCCACCAGCTCGAGCATGTGTGCCACTCCCGGACCGCCGGCCGCCCCGAGGGCATACGCCCAGGCGCGACCGAGCAGCACGCCCCGGGCGCCGAGCGCCAGCATGCGGAAGACATCCAGCCCCGAGCGGATGCCGCCATCCGCCAGCACGGTGAGCCGGTCGCCGACGGCTGCGGCGATCGCGGGCAGGACCGCGGCGGCGGACGGCACGCCGTCCAGTTGCCGACCGCCATGGTTCGATACCACGATGCCTTCCACCCCGGCGGCGGCCGCGCGACGCGCATCCTCCACGTCGAGGATTCCCTTGAGGACCATCGGGCCCGGCCAGCGTTCACGCACCCAGTCGAGGTCGTCCCAGCAGATCCCCGCGTCGAAGTTCCGCCGCAGCCAGGCAAAGAAGTCACCGAGCGCGGTATCCGGTCCCAGCACCGGTGCGACATTGCCGAGGGAATGGGGTCGGCCACGCAGGCCGACGTCCCAGGCCCAGCGCGGACGCGCCAAGGCCTGCGCCAAACGGCGCGCGGTGGCGGGCGGGCCGGTGGCGCCGCTCAAACCGGACCGGACGTCGCGATAGCGTGCACCCGGTACCGGGAGATCGACCGTGAACACCAGGACCGGGCAGTGCCGGGCGGCGGCGCGGGCAAGCAGTTCTTGCATGAGGCCGCGGTCCCGCATCATGTAGAGCTGGAACCAGAACGGCGCCTCGCTGCCGCAGGCCACCTCTTCCAGCGAGCAGACACCGACGGTGGACAGGCAGAACGGCACGCCGGCGGCGGCGGCGGCGCGCGCTGCCTGCACCTCGCCCCGGCGGGCAGCCAGTCCCGCGAGCCCGATCGGCGCGAGGGCCAGCGGCAAGGCGAGCCGCTGACCGAACAGGTCAAGGCCCGTATCGATCGAGGCGACGTCGCGCAGTACCCGCTGGCGCAAGGTGACCTGCTGGAGATCGGTCCGGTTCCGGCGCAGGGTCACCTCGGCATAGGCACCGCCATCGATGTACTCGAACAGGAAGTGCGGCAGGCGACGACGCGCCAGTTCGCGGTAGTCCTCGACGTCGACAACGTTCACGCGGTGCTCCCCGTCCATCCTGGCGTGGAGGTCCACGATACCGCCTTCGTCGTTCCGGTTCATCCCGATGGCGGCAGCGTTTGCTATGTTGGCCCGGCGTCGGTGGACAGGAGTCGCAAAGGCGATGCAGGCATTCCGTTTACGCTCCATGGCCGGTCTCGAGGCGGAGATCCTGTCTTTCGGCGCGCGTCTGGCCTCACTGCGCGTGCCGACAGCGGCGGGACCGGTGGAGGTCGTGCTCGGCTATCCGCAGGCGGCAGGTTTCCTGGTCGACCGTGGCTATCTCGGCGCCGTCATCGGTCGCGTCAGTGGCCGGATTGCACGGGCTCGCTGCGCTTTCGGGGGACAGGAGTTCCGGCTCGAGGCCAACGCAGGCGAACATCACCTGCATGGCGGCACACCGGGTCTTCACGGCCGTCATTGGCAAGCGGAGAGGGTGGACGCGCAGCAACTGGTGTTGGGGGCGGTTCTGCCCGCGGGAGAGTCCGGGTATCCCGGCCAGCTGCGCGTGCGCCTGGCGTTCCGGGTGGAGGCACTGACGCTGCAGGTGCAAATGGCGGCGACGGTGGACGCGGTGTCGCCGCTGTCGCTGACTTACCACCCGTACTTCAATCTCGGGGGTCCCGGGGCTCCCCTCGGCGAACATCGAATGGAGATTGCCGCGAGTCGTTTCCTCGAAGTCGATGCCGGCTTGATTCCCACCGGACGGCAACTTCCGGTGACGGATACACCACTCGATTTCCGGCGACCGGCGAGGCTGGGAGAGCGGCTGGCGCAGCGCCATCCGCAGCTCGCACTCGCCGGCGGGTTTGACCACACCTACCTGCTCGACCCGGAGCGTGCCTGGGACGCGCGCGTGTGGCATCCGCGGACCGATCTCAGCTTGCGGGTCCGCTCCGACCAGCCCGGGCTGCAGTTCTACACCGGTCAATGGCTCGAGCCGCTGGCCGGAGCCGTCTGGCAGGCGGGTGACGGCCTGTGTCTGGAGCCCCAGGGCTGGCCCGATGCCGTGAATCGACCGGAGTTTCCGTCGCCCTGGCTCCGACCCGGCGAGTGGTATCGGCGCCAGATCCGCTACGAGTTCGCGACGACCGAGTTGTCGGACCCCTTTTCCGGGTGTTATGGTTAACTACAACACTAATACCGCTTCTCCGGAGCTTCCCCATGCTGCAGATCGAGCAACTCACCCATGTCTACCCGAACGGCACCCGCGCCCTCGACGGTGTCACGCTGGAGATTCCCCGGGGCATGTTCGGGCTCCTCGGACCCAATGGGGCCGGCAAGTCCTCGCTGATGCGCTGCGTGGCCACGCTGCAGATTCCGACCAGCGGCGCGATTCGCTTCGGCGGTCGCGATGTCCTCGCCGAGCCCGGCGAGCTACGCGCGCGCTTGGGATACCTGCCGCAGGACTTCGGGGTCTATCCGCGAGTCAGCGCCTACGACATGCTGGACCACCTCGCGGTACTGAAGGGATTGACCGCCCGCGGCGAGCGTCGCGGCGCCGTCGAGGGCCTGCTGCAGCAGGTCAATCTCTGGCCGGTACGGAAAAAGGCCCTGGCCGGATTCTCCGGCGGCATGCGCCAGCGGTTCGGCATCGCGCAGGCGCTGCTCGGCAACCCGGAACTGGTCATCGTCGATGAACCCACGGCGGGCCTCGATCCCGAGGAGCGCAACCGCTTCCTGAACCTGCTCGCCGAGATCGGCGAGAACGTCGTCGTCATCCTGTCGACGCACATCGTGGACGACGTGAAGGATCTCTGCCCGCGCATGGCCATTCTCGCCGGGGGACGGATCGTCGGGATGGGCGAACCCCATGACCTGATCGCCCGGGTCGCGGGGCGCATCTGGCGCAAGGCGATTGCCAAGTCCGCACTGGCCGAGCACCAGGCGCAGTTCGAAGTGATTTCCACGCGCCTGTTCGGGGGGCGCACCTTGATCCACGTGGTGGCGGACGATTGCCCGGGCGAGGGTTTCGAGCCCGCCACGGCGGGGCTTGAGGACGTCTACTTCACCACGCTGTCGGCGCAGCGGCGCGCTGCCTGAGGTCCGCCATGAAACCCTCCGGCATGTTTGGTCGCATCGCGGCCTTCGAATTCCGTTACCAGGCCACGGGCCCGGCCTTCGCCGTTACCGCACTGCTGTTCTTCCTGCTGACTTTCGGTGCCGCCGCCTCGGAACAGATCCGCATCGGCGAGGGCGGCAACGTCCTCGTCAACTCGCCTTATGCGGTGGCGCAGGCGATGATGGTGATGTCGCTGTTCGCAGTCTTCATCCTGGTGGCTTTCGTCGCCAATGTGGTGGTGCGCGATGACGAGAGTCGCTTTGCGGCCATCATCCACTCGACGCGCGTCAGCAAGTTCGACTACCTGTTCGGGCGTTTCGTCGGTGCCTTCGGCGCCGCGGTCCTGCTGTTCACCGCAGTACCCCTCGGCAACCTGGTCGGCGCGGCCATGCCCTGGGTCGATCCGGAGACCGTGGGTCCGGTCCGCCTCGGCATGTATGCGTACCACCTCGTCGCCCTCTGCGTGCCGACACTGTTCGTGATGGGCGCGGGGTTCTTCGCGCTGGCCACGGCCACACGCTCCATGCTCACCACTTACGTGGGCGTGATCGTCTTCCTGGTGCTCTACTTCATCACCACCGGGGCCCTGGACCAGCCCGGCAACGAGACCCTGGTCTCCCTGCTCGATCCATTCGGGCTGGCGGCCACCTTCCAGCTCACCAAGTACTGGACGGCTGCGGACCGCAACACGCTGCTGGTGCCCATCGAGGGCGTGCTGCTCTGGAACCGCCTGTTGTGGTTCGGACTGTCCTTCCTGCTGCTGGCACTGGCCTATCGGCTGTTCAAGGTCGAGGGCAAGGCACAGCGCCCCTCGGGTGACAACGCGCGGGCCGACGACCCGCCGCCGGCCGTCGTCGCACGGCCGGTCGGGGAGCGCGTCGCTACCCGCCGGTCCGGCAGCGCTTGGCCGCAATTGCTGGCACTGACGCGTTTCGACATGGCGGCCTGCTTCCGCAGCCCTGCCTTCGTCGTGCTGCTCGGCATCGGCTTCGTCAACTCCCTCGGCAGCCTCTGGTACGCCGATCGGCTGTATGACAACACCATCCATCCCGTGACGCGCGTGATGATCGAGTCGTTGATGGGCAGCTTCGGCATCATCCCGCTCATCATCGCGGTCTACTATGCCGGAGAGCTTGTCTGGGGAAACCGCGAGCGGCGGGTGAACGAGATCATCGATGCCACGCCGGCGCCGGATTGGACGTTCGTCATTCCGAAGATTCTCGCCATCTCGCTGGTACTGCTGGCGACGGTGGCCGCCAGCACGCTGGCGGCCGTGTCCATGCAGGCCATCAAGGGCTATACGGACTTCCAGTTCGAGTACTACCTCACCTGGTACATCCTGCCTTTCAGCGCCTTCTGCATACTCTATGCCGTACTCGCGGTCTTCCTGCAGGTGCTGGTGCCGCACAAGTTCATCGGTTGGATGGGGATGCTGCTGTTCCTCGTCTCGCGTGCCGTGCTCGACAACCTCGGGTACGAGAACAATCTCTACCAGTACGCCAGCGGTATTCCCGTGCCGCTGTCCGACATGAACGGTCAAGGCCAATTCGCGGCCTTCGACGCCTGGTTCCGTGCCTATTGGCTGGCTTTTGCGGTGATTCTCGTCGTGCTGTCGCACGCGCTGTGGCGGCGCGGCACGCTGGCGACGCTGCGTGTGCGGATGACGGCCTTGCCACGACGCCTGCGCGGCATTCCGGGAGCGATTGCGGGGATCGCCGCGGTGGTGATGATTGGTATCGGTGCGTGGATCCATCACAACACCCATGTGCTGAACCCGTACCGGACCGCGCTCGACGAGGAGCGTTGGGCCGCGGACTACGAAAAGGCCCTGCTCCCGTACGAGACGGTGCCCCAACCCCGGATCACGGATGTGACGTTGCGGGTGGACCTGCATCCCCACCAGTCGCGGGCCGAGGCCAATGGCAGCTACTGGATGGAAAACCGCAGCGGGATGCCGCTGTCGGTCGTGCATGTCCGCTGGCCGTTCGACGTCACGATGCCGCGACTGGAGGTGGAAGGCGCACGGATGACCCGTGACTACCCCGAGTTCCGCTACCGCATCTACACGTTCGAGCGGGCGATGCAGCCTGGCGAGCGCCGCCGACTGGAGTTCCGCAGCCTCCGCGAGCAGCGTGGCTTCCGCAATCGCGGCAACGACACGCGCGTGGTGGACAACGGCACTTTCCTCAACAACGCCGAACTCACTCCCACCCTCGGGATGAGCCGCGACATGGTGCTTCAGGACCGCAACAAGCGACGCAAGTACGGGCTTCCCGCCGAACTGCGTCCGGCCAAGCTCGAGGACGACTCGGCGCGGCAATTCAACGGCCTGCGCCGCGACAGCGACTGGGTGAACCTCGACATCACGCTCTCCACGGTGGCGGACCAGGTACCGGTCGCCCCCGGGTACCTGGTCTCGGACCGCATCGAGAACGGGCGCCGGGTGGTACATCGCCGTACCGATGCACCGATCCAGCATTTCTTCTCGATGCAGAGTGCACGGTACGCGGTGAAACGCGATGCGTGGCAGGGAGTGGAACTCGCTGTCTATCACCATCCGGCGCACGCCTGGAACGTCGACCGCATGCTGGCCGGAATGAAGGACTCGCTGGCCTACTTCACCCGCGAGTTCAGCCCGTTCCAGTTCCGGCAGGTACGGATTCTCGAGTTCCCCGCCTACGCGACGTTCGCGCAGAGTTTCGCCAACACCATCCCCTTTTCGGAGGGCATTGGCTTCATCGCCGACTATCGCGATGCCGACACCATCGACATGGTCACCTATGTCACTGCCCATGAGGTCGCGCACCAGTGGTGGGGCCATCAGGTGATTGCGGCGGACATGCAGGGAGGCTCGATGCTGATCGAGACGCTGTCCCAGTACTCGGCGCTGATGGTGATGGAGCGCAAGTACGGACCGGAGCAGATCCGCAAGTTCCTCAAGTTCGAGCTGGACCGGTATCTGCGAGCCCGTGGTGGCGAAGTGGTGGAGGAGTTGCCGCTCAACCGCGTCGAGAACCAGGGTTACATCCACTACCGCAAGGGATCGTTGGCGATGTACCTGCTGAAGGACCAGGTGGGCGAGCAGGCGGTCAACCGCGCCTTGCGCCGCTTCATCGGGCAATACGCCTTCAAGGCAGCCCCCTATCCGAAGTCCTCGGACCTCATCGCCCTGCTCAAGGAGGAGGCCGGGCCCGCGCATGGCGAACTGATTGCCGACCTGTTCGAGCGGATCACCTTGGTTGACCTCAAGGCGACGGACGTCACTTCCCGCCAACTCGCCGATGGTCGATGGGAGACGCAATTGACCGTGGAGGCCAGGAAGGTGCATGCCGATGGCCAGGGCCGGGAGACGGCCGCGCCGTTGCAGGCAGCCATCGATGTCGGCGTATTCGCCGTGGAGCCGGGCGAGAAGGGCTACACGCGGGAAAGCGTCCTCGAGGTCGAGCGCCAGCCCGTGCGCACCGGGGTCCAGACCTTGGTCATTCGCTCGGCCCGCAAGCCCGCAGTGGCCGGCATCGATCCCTACAACAAGTGGATCGACCGGAACTCGGAGGACAATTTCCGTCGCATTGACTGACCCGCGCCGGGGGCCGCGGCGTTAACATCGCCCCATGGACGCCTTGCAGACACTGGCCTTCGCCGGCCTCGCGCTCGCGGTCGGCGAGGCGCTGCGCCGGTTCGTGCCGGTCCTTGCCCGGATCAACCTGCCGGGCGCCGTCCTGGGCGGACTGGCCGTGGCGTTCGCGACGCTGCTCCTGCCTGAGTTCGGGATTCGCCCTCCCGCGTTCGACACCACCTTGCAGAAGCCGCTGCTGGTGGCGTTCTTTGCCACGCTCGGCTTCTCCGCCAGCCTGCCCTTGCTGCGGGCAGGCGGGCGCCAGGTGTTCCTGTTCCTCGGCCTCGCCGCCTTGCTGGCCTTCAGCCAGGGATTGCTGGGGATCGGCATCGCCAGTGCTTTCGGTCTGCCACCCTTGTTCGGTGTCCTGACCGGCACCGCCACGCTGGCCGGAGGTCCGGCAACGGCCCTGGCATTCGCACCGGCGTTCGAGCAAGCAGGCATCAGCGGTGCGGGTGCGATTGGCATCGTGGCCGCCATGGGGGGCATCGTGCTCGGCGGACTGGTCGGCGGTCCCTTGGCCGGTCGGCTCATCGAGGGCAAGGGTTGGCTGGGAAGTGGCGCCCGGCCCGGCATGCCTTCCGCCGCGATGCCCATCGACCCCGGCGTGGCAGCGGCTCCGACGGTTGCCGTGACGGCGGTCTTGCCTGCCCTGGTGCTGGTGCTGCTGGTGATGGCGCTCGGCGGCTTCATCGGCGCGGCCATCACGGCAGCCGGCGTGACGCTTCCCGCCTACGTCGGGGCGATGTTGGCAGCCGCCGTCGTGCGCAACGCCGCCGATGGATTGGGCAGACCCCTGCCGCTGGCGGTACTGGAGATGCTGGGCAACATCGCCCTGCCGCTGTTCATGGCCATGGCGCTGATGACACTGGACCTGCGCCAGTTGGCGGGATTGGCTGCGCCACTGGCGGTGAATCTCGTTGCGCAGGTGGGCCTGGTGGTGGCCGTGGCGTACTGGATCGTGCCCCGCGTGATGGGACGGGACTACGATGCCGTGGTCATGTCCGGCGGCTACACCGGGTTCATGCTCGGCACCACCGCGAATGCCATGGCGGTCATGGGCACGCTGGTCAACCGCTACGGTCCGGCACCCCGCGCGTATCTCGTGGCCCCGTTGGTAGGGGCCTTCTTCATCGACTTCACCAACGCCGTGCTGCTGACTTTCTTCCTGAACCTCGGCTGATCGCGATGCCGCTTCCCGCTGGCGCGATGCGCGCACCCCTGATGATGGTTGCCTCCGGCTTCTGCTTCGCGGTGATGGCAGCGCTCGTGAAGCTGTCCAGCGAGTCGGGCGTACCGTTCTCGCAAGTGGTGTTCTACCGGGGATTGGTGGCGTTCCTGCTGGCCTGGCTGGTGTTGCGCTGGCAGGGGCTGCCACTGGTCTCGACGCATTGGCGCGCGCAGGCCGTCCGCGGAATGATCGGGATCGTCGGCGTTTTCTGCTACACGGCTGGTGTGGTGCTGTTGCCGATCGCCTCGGCAGTCACGCTCAACTACACCTCTCCCCTGCTGCTGGCGGGGGTATTGCTGGTGCAGGCGCGACAGGCACCGTCCTGGCCGCTGGTGGTGGCTCTCGCAGCCGGCTTTCTCGGCGTGGTACTGCTGCTCCAACCGCATTTCAGCGCCGGGCAGTGGGTCGGCATCGCGGCAGCGCTCACCTCCGCCTTGACGGCGGTGGCCGCCGCCTTGCACATCCGGACGCTCGCCCGACTGAAGGAATCGGCATGGCGTACGGTGGCGTGGTTTTCGGGAAGCGTGGCGCTGGCAGCCCTGCCCGGCTATCTCGGGACCGATCCGACCGCCTTGTCATTGCGCGGTGCCGGACTGGTACTGGCCATGGGGTTGGCAGGTGCGCTGGGCCAGGCCTTGCTGACACTGGCCTACCAGCGAGGCCATGCGCTGACGGTCTCGCTGCTGGGCTATTCCCAGGTGGTTTTCACCACGGTGCTTGGCATCCTGTGGTGGGAAGACCATCCCGTCCTCGGAACCTGGATCGGCATTGCGCTGATCGTGGGCAGTGGGGCGCTGGCCACCACTTTCCTCGGGCGCCTCAGTGTGGGCAAGCCGCCGCGCAGCTGAGGTGGCGCAACGTCATCCCTCGATGGCCGTCACCGCGCCGAACGGAATGCGTTCCGGCGACAGGTGTCCGCGGGTCAGCAGCCAAAGGACGGGATTGTGCGGGGGCTTGGCTGGAAAGGCACCGACGCCATCGGTGGCATACAGGACGACCGCCTCTGGAACATTGGCGCGAACCCAGTCGAACACCGGACGGAAATCCGTGCCGCCACGGCCCTTGATGGGCAGGCGAGGCGGCACGTCCAGGCCATCCATCGCCTCGAACCGACGCTCTTCCCGGACGACCGTATCTGCCTGCAACAGCGTGATGCGACAGGGGAAGGCCTCACGGAACGACCGCAGCTCGCCGATCAGGCACGCCAGTGTTTCTTCCTTCATGGAGCCCGAGGTATCCAGTGCGAAGACCACGTCACCGGGCGCTTCCACGCCGAGCGAGGGAAGATACAGACCACGGTGCAGGTGCTTCTTGCTGAACGGCACCATCGACCAGTCGGACTTGAGGCGATCGGTGAGCCATGCGCGCAGGAGCGCTCGCCAATCGTTGCGTGAACGCGTCAGGGCACCGATTTCCACCTGCCATTGGCCAGCCCCCTCGCCTGCCAGTTTCGCGCCCCCATCCGCCACCAGTTCGGCGCGGATTTCCCGCAGGCGCTCCCGGTCGGGCGCATCCCCGGTGCGCAGCGGACGAACGCCAGGGTGATCAGGATCCACGAGGTCTTGCCCAGCCATGGGTACCAGGCCGATTTCTTCATCGAAGGAGACCAGGCGTTGCCGGCTGGCGGAACGCTTGTGGGTCGGGAGCCGGTCGTAGACTTGCTCCGCGTTCATTCCCCGGAACGCTGCATCGGCAAGACCGGGATCAGGCAGTCGGAAACCCTGATCGATCAGGAGCAGATTGATGACGTGGTCGCAGGCGATGTTCCAGCGTCGGGGATCACGCTCTTGCCGCCGCTCCGCATGACCGAAGACGGCATGCAGTACCTCGTGCGCCAGCAAGCCACGCAGGGAAAACGTATCCAGTCGTCCGGTCCATGCCGGGTTGTAGAACAGGTGGTAACCGTCGGTCGCGGCAGTTTCGCACCAGGGACTGTCCGGAACGGCCACGAGCGGTAGTCGCAACAACGCCGAAGCCAGGAACGGCTTGGAGAGCGCCAGGCGGATACGTGCCCGCTGAAGGTTTTTCGCGGCTTCTTCAGGCGACGAGGAGTTGGCCATGTTTGCGGAGGAATTCCTTGTAGCCGGGTTCGCGGACGAATGCAGGGCTGGCTTTTAGCATGTCCCGTGCCATCACCACCGCGAACTCGGGCGGCAATCGTTCCAGCAATTCACCGGCGGCCTTGACGACCGTCTTCTCCTTGCCGTGGCTGGCAAACCAGGAAGTGATGAGGTAGAGCTCATCCAGCGCCTTGGGCAAGGCAGCGCCGGCGGGATTGTCCACCAATTCGCGCAGGCGCTTTTCCTGCAGTGCCTGCTTGGCAAACTTCAGCAACTCGATGGCGGGGCCTTCACCGATGATTCCGGGCAACACATCCCGGCATCCTGCCACTCCCCCGAATTGCTTCAGGATATCGGAGACCATCTCCCACGACCGGGGCGTGGCGAACGCCGGGCTGTCGCCGGATTCCTGCTGGAGCAAGCTCGGCCGCACACCGAGGAATCCGATGATGAGCGGATCGATTCCCTGACCGATGGCCCAGCTCCGCCAGTCGTCGATGTCTGCCTCGAACTGCAGGTGCACGAACCGATTCGCCAGCGCACTGGACATGCGGAAGGTGACCGCGCGGTCCTGCTGACGGTTGCCGGCCGCGACAATCCACCAACCGTCCGGGAGCACGTACTCCCCTACCCGACGATCGAGCACCAGTTGATAGAGGCTGGCCTGAACGAGCGGCGGTGCAGCGTTGATTTCGTCGAGAAAGAGGATGCCGGGCCGTTGTCGGGGCTGTGGCAGGAAGGCTGGCGGGCACCATACCGCGCGCCCTTGTTCGATGGCGGGAATCCCGCGCAGGTCCGTCGGGTCGAGCAGCGAGGCCCGCAAATCCACCACGTCCAGCGTGCGGCGGCGCGCGATGGCGTGCACCAACGAGCTTTTGCCAACACCGGGTGGTCCCCAGATGAAGGCAGGCCAGCGCTGGTCAAGCAGGGATTCGAGGACGACCTCCAGACGCGAGGGCTTCATGGTGATTCCCGTGGTGGATGGGTGGGCAGGGATGGACGGATCAGGCGGCGCTGCTCAGGAGATGAGCCAACCCTCGGATGCATCGGTGGACAGTGCCAGGTCCTCGGGCTGGTTCCGGAGCAGCATCAGCCAGTCCCGCCTTTCGGAGGGGACAAACCAGCGATGCGTGGCGAACAGGGAGGAAACGATCGGCGCGGGGACCGGGAGACTGATTCCCGACGGGATACCGGTGAGCACGCGCAAAGCGCGATGGGCATGGAACCGCGCGAGACGCTGATCGCCATCCTGGTCGAGCGTCGGCATCTTCGAGAACATCGAGAATGCCGCGCTTTCGAGATGCATCCAGCGGGCTTGCGACATGGCGGCATGCAGCCGGAGCAGATCGGCGTCCCGGGTGCACTCGACCGTGAAGGCGCGATCCGGTCGGCGGGTCAGGCGAACGGGGATGGCAGCGTCGATGGGTCCGTCCTTGCCGCAGTCGTCGTGGAAGGAGAGCAACCCCTGGGGGAAATGACGGCTCTCGAGGAGCTTGTAGCGCGCACAGGGTGTGCCCAGTCGGATCGCGAGTTGCGACGGAACTTCGAAATCCGTGAAAACCGCGTGGTCTTCACGCGAGCCACGGGAGAGCACTTGAAACGCACTCATCGCTGTACGCGTCGGCAGCAACTCGGTGACGCGGGAGTGACGGAACTGGCTACGGCGCGGTGTGCCGATGTACTCGGTACGGAGTTGCCGGACGAGGTAGCCGGCAATTTCCGTGCCGTGCAAGCTGAACATCCGGAACTCCGCATACGCCGGCGACGAGGCCACCAGTTTGGCGATCGCGAGGTCCATCGCGCTGCGCTCGAAGGGCACATCGCGCTCCGTCAGACTCGCGAGTGCCGTATCGATGAGCGCTGCGCCCTTGGAGCCGGCGACGGCATGGTGGATGAGGCTCGCCAGTTCGTCGGCCAGGGCGACATCGTGCAGGAGCGTGGCGCGGCCCCACACGGTGTAGAGCATCGCGAGGTCGACCGCGATCATGTCGAGGCCGGTCGACGGCTGGGCAGCGGCTGTTGCGGTACGGGTGCTGGTCATGCGCCATGCTGCGCTGGTGACAGGCTCAGGACATGAGCCTCAGAAGTGGACCGAGCAGGTTTCCGTATGTTCCACCACGGGTGGGGCCGTGAAGAAGGGCCCGGCCAACGCCCGCCATTGCTGGAAAGCCGGGGAGTTCCGGAAGCCCACCAGATGATCGTCGAGCGTTTCCCATTCGACCAGCAGCAGGTACACGCCGGGGATTTCGATCACCTGCTCGATGCGCAGGGAGCGGCAGCCAGGGGACCCCCGGAACAGCGGTGCCGCCGTGGCGACGGCGGCAAGGAAGTCGGCGGCACGAGCCGGCTCGATGTGGATACGGGCGATTTCGCGAATCATGGCGGGTCCTCGAGGGCAGTCCGGAAACTCCGCGACACGCGCGGACGGGCGTCACGGACCGTAGTTTTGCACACCGATTACCGGGTGGTGCTTGCACACCAGCGGTCACGCCGGTCACTGCGGGGAAGGGATGGTGTTGCCAAGGCCGCTCCACGCGGTTTCGCCGGGGTTTTGCCGGGGTGACCGGCGCGTGGGTCCCGGCACACCGCCTGTCCGTTAAACTGTCGGGCTTCGGCCATCATCGACGGGACATCGCCATGCGATTCGCTTCCATCTCCGACCGACTGGCGGGGCTCGGTGCCGCGAAGTGGGAAGTGCATTTTGCCGGGCAGCAGCGGGCTCGCGCCGGCGAACCGGTGATCATGCTGTCCATCGGCGAACCGGACCTCCCTCCCCCCGCGCGCGTTCTGGATCGCGCGGTGAGCGCGATGCGCAGTGGCCGGACGCGGTACGCCCATGGCCAGGGCGAACTCGAGGCCCGCGAGGCGATCGCTGCCCATCTCGCCGCACGGTCCGGGATGCCGGTGAACCCGGACCAGGTGCTCTACACGGCGGGAACCCAGAACGGCCTGTACACCTGCCTGATGACATTGGTCGAGGCGGGCGATGAGGTCCTCGTGCCCGATCCGTATTACGCCACTTACGAGGGGCTGGTCGCCGCCAGCGGGGCCACCTTCGTCCCGGTGCAGACATCTCCCGAGGCCGGGTTCCATCTCACCCCGGAAGGCCTGGAAGCAGCCATCACGCCCCGTTCACGCGTCTTGCTGCTGAACTCGCCGAGCAACCCGACCGGTGCGGTGTTGTCGCGGGAGGAGGTGGATGCCATCGGAGCCGTTTGCGAACGTCACGATCTGTGGATCCTTTCGGACGAGGTCTATGCGGACCTGACCTTCAGTGGCCGTTTCTGCTCGCCTTTCGACCGTCCCCGGTTGCGCGAGCGCGTGTTGGCGGTGTCGTCCATCTCGAAGTCCCATGCCTTGCCGGGATTCCGCGCAGGCTGGGTGGCCGCGTCCGAGCAGGTGGTGCCGCGGCTGCTGTCGGTCGCCGAGGCCATGCTGTTCGGCTCGCAGCCGTTCCTCGAAGACGCCCTTGCCGAAGCCTTGACCGGGCACCATCCCGAGGTGGAGCGGTTCCGCGAGACCTTGCACGATCGCGCAACTGCCGTCGTCGAGGCCTTCGCTGGTTCGGCGCACTCCCGGGTACGCATGCCGGAAGGCGGCATGTTCCTGATGGTGGACGTCCGTGCCACCGGCCTCGACGGCGAGCAATTCGCATGGCGCCTCCTCGAGGAGGAAGACGTGGTGGTGATGCCCGGCGAGAGTTTCGGTCTCGGGGCAGCCGCCGGCCACGTGCGCGTGGCGCTGACCGTGGACCGGGAGTTGCTGCGGGATGCCTGCGGACGCATCCGGCGGTTGATCGAGCGACTCGCGCAAGCCTGAGCGGGAATCAGCGGTTGCCGCGCCGCTCTTCCCACGGCGGTTCCGCCGGCCCCTCCTCCTCCGCCCACAGGCCGGCATTCGCTGCCTTCGCCGCCTGCTGGATTTCGCGCAGGGAGCGATCCCGCGCATAGCGTCCGTAGTACCAGGCGGCACCCCGCCGGACCATCTCCCGGTTCACGTCGATGACCCGTCCGTCCGTTTCGACGTAGAGGCGCGCGACCATGCGGCCATAGCGGTCGCGCTCGTAAGCGCGGAAGTACACCTCGCCCCGATGCAGGAGGCCATCCAATTCCTCGGTGGCGGCGATGCCATAAGGCTGGTGCTTTTCCGGGGCATCGATGTCCGTCAGCCGCACCTTCTCCACCTGGCCGTCGGGCAGGCGCAAGCGCACGGTATCGCCGTCATGCACATTCACCACCACCGCAGCGCGGGCGTTGGCGGGAAGATCTGCCGGCGGAAGTTCACGCGCTGGGGGCGAGTCGCTGGCGAGCGGGGCCTCGACCGCGGAGGGGGTACCGCCCACCCAGCCGAGCCACGCGTGGATGGACGGACGCTGCCCGAGCAGCAGGCCGAACACGAGGCCTGCCAGCACACTACCCAGCAACCATCCCCATGGCGGTCGGCCCGGAGGCCGCCCCGCGGGCAGGCGGCCAGACTTATCCAAACGACGCTGTGGCGCGCCCATCGCTCCCCCGGACCGTCTCGGTGCACCGAGTTACTTCACCCGGCCGGCCTTCCAGGCCGCCAGCAGCTGCTCGTAGGCCCCGGTCTCGCCTTTCGGGCGCTCGTTGGCCAGCTTTGCCCAGGGCGCGGCATTGGGCGACAGCCACTTCGCCGCATTTTCCTTGGGGTTCAGCCGGGGCGGGCACACAGGCATGCCGGCGCGCTGCAGGCGCGACATCACCTGGTCCATCTGGTTGGCGAGGTTATCCATCGCCTGTTGCGGGGTGCGTTCGCCGGTGACGGCCGTGGCCACGTTCTGCCACCACAGCTGCGCCAGCTTCGGGTAGTCGGGCACGTTGGTGCCGGTGGGCGTCCAGGCCACGCGCGCCGGGCTGCGATAGAACTCGATGAGGCCGCCGTAGCGGGCGGCGTTTTTCGTGAAGTACGCGCTGCGGATATCGCTGTCACGCACGAAAGTGACGCCGACGATCGACTTCTTCAGCGACACGGTCTTGGCATTCACGAACTGGGCGTACAGCCAGGCTGCGGCGAGACGGTCCGGCGGCGTCGTCTTGAAGAACGTCCAGGAACCCACGTCCTGATAGCCGTTCTGCATGCCGTCCTTCCAGTACGGACCATGCGGGCCGGGCGCCATGCGCCACTTCGGCGTGCCGTCGGCATTCACCACCGGCAGGCCGGGCTTGGTCATGTCCGCAGTGAACGCGGTGTACCAGAACAGCTGCTGGGCGATGGCTCCCTGTGCGGGCACCGGGCCGGCTTCGCTGAAGGTCATCGCCAGCGCCTGCGGCGGGGCGTACTTCTTCATCCAGTCGATGTACTTGGTCAGCGCATAGACGGCGGCCGGAGAGTTGGTGGCACCGCCTCGTTCCACCGAAGCACCTACCGGCGTGCAGCGGTCCGCGGCCACCCGGATGCCCCACTCGTCCACCGGGTTGCCATTGGGCAGACCCTTGTCCGCCGCACCGGCCATCGACAGCCAGGCATCGGTGAAGCGCCAGCCGAGGGACGGGTCCTTCTTGCCGTAGTCCATGTGGCCGTAGACACGCTTGCCATCGAGCATCTTCACGTCGTTGGTGAAGAAATTGGCGATGTCCTCGTAGGCGGTCCAGTTCACCGGCACGCCCAGCTCGTAGCCGTACTTGGCCTTGAACTTCGCCTGCAG
>JBJTPC010000135.1:0-5406 GCA_046074905.1 Gammaproteobacteria bacterium | reverse complement strand
TGACCAACTCGCGGCTGACCGACCCGGAGATCCTCGAGCAGCGCTTTCCAGTACGCCTCGAAGCATTCGGCTTCCGGCGCGGCTCGGGTGGCGCAGGTCGCTGGCGGGGCGGTGACGGCTTGCACCGGGTGCTGCGCTTCCTGGCGCCACTCACCGTCGGCCTGCTCAGCCAGCGCCGGTTCCATCGGCCGTTCGGCCTGGAGGGCGGTGACGATGGCCTCGCCGGTCGCGCGACGCTCACCCGGGGCGATGGCACGGTACTGGAACTGGGTCCCTGCACGACCGTCGAGGTCGGGTGCGGCGACGTGCTCAGCGTCGAGACGCCGGGTGGTGGGGGTTACGGTCCGGTGGTGGCGGCGTCCGCCCGGGATGCCGATTCCCCCGGCACCAGTCCCGGGGAGAATCAAGCGGTCGTGAGGTAGCGACCCAGCGCAGCGGCATCGAGATTGGCACCGCAGGCAATCAGGCCCACCCGCCGCCCGGCAAGACGCTCGCGCAGCGGGCCGAGCAGGGCAGCCGTGGCTGCCGCTGCGGCAGGCTCCACCGCCAGACGCAAGCCCTCGGCGAGCAGGCGCATCGACGCCAGCAACTCCGCATCGGTCACGCGCACCAGGTCCGCGAGATGCCGACGGCACAGCGTATAGCTCACCGGCAGCGCAAAGGGCGCCCCGAGGCTGTCCGCAATCGTGGCAACCCGCTCGATGGACTGCGGCGAGCCGGCCGCGAAACTGCGATGCATGCTGTCCGCGCCCTCCGGCTCGACGCCGTACACGGCCACATGCGGCGCCAGGGCGTGGAAGGCCGCCGCCACACCCGCCGCCAATCCACCTCCGCCGATCGGCACGATGACCGCTTCGAGATCGGGGCATTGCTCCGCGAACTCCAGTCCGAGCGTCGCCGTGCCGAGCGCGGTGCGCCGACCCTCGAAGGGATGGATCAGGGTTCGGCCCTCCTCGGCCTCGAGACGACGCACCCACTCGAAACCGGTGTGGACATCGGGTGCAATCACCACCTCGCCGCCATAGGCACGGACCCGCGCCACCCGGATCGGGCTTGCACTCGCTGTCATCACGACCTTGGCATGGGTCCCCACCGCACGTGCCGCGAAGGCTGCGGCAATGGCGTGGTTGCCGGCGCTGATGGCCGTGATGCCGCGGACGCGTTGCGCCGCGTCAAGCGCATCGGCGTGCAACAAGGCGGCACGTGCCTTGAAGCTGCCGGTCCGCTGGAAGAGTTCCAGCTTCACGTCCACCCGGGTATGGGTCGGCAGGGCAGCGGCGAACAGCGGATCGTCCCAGGTCAGCACCGGCGTGCGCAGGACGCGCTCACCCAGCTGGGCCCGGGCGGTCTCGATCTCGAGGACGGTCAGGTCATCGACCTGCGGCAGTTCCGGCATGTTCATGGGGCCATGATGCCGCAGCGCACCCCCTGGCTGCACGAGGGAGTGACCTCCGTCACGGCTTTACCGGGCCGGTTGGAGGAGACTCCCGTCATCTGGAACCTGCGACAGGCAGGGGGATGGAATCGTGGAACGCCGACTCAACACCCGCCATCGTGCCCGCACCACGGTCTACGTGACCGTGGCGGGTCGTGCCGGAAAGTTGTGCAAGGCGCAGAATCTCAGCGCCAACGGCGCCTTCCTCGAAACCCGCGACCTGCGCCTGGCGCGGGGGACCGTGGTTGAACTGGCATTCGCCATCAACCTCGGTACCGTCACCAAGTTGCACCGGCGGCGTGCCATCGTGGCCCATGTCTCGCATGAGGGCACGGGGCTGCGCATGGAGGCCTACGGCGCGGCGACCGGCTGATCCGCCGATGCGGCCGTCCATTCGACGAGCAGTTCGGCTCCGGTCTTCGCCAACAGGTCGTTGACCGCTCGCCAGCGTATTTCCGGGGGCAAATGGGCGGCAGCCCAGCGCCGATGCGCCGCATCGAGCGCACGCTCCAGTCCGGGCTCCCATGCGCCGGCTTCCAGGATGTCGAGGCGGGCCAGCAGCCAGCACAAGTGCGGGATGCCACCGCGCTCGGCAAAGGCCAGCGTGAATTGCCACCCGCCGCAAGTGCCCCGGGCTCGCCACTGCCCGGCTCCCTCGCGCCACTGGAATCCCGCAGGCAAGGCCGCAACCCAGCTTTCGAGGGTGTGGTCTGCCGCAAAGCAGGACGGCACCGCATCCCGCCCGGGCAAGGAAAGTGACTGTGGGTCGGCCGTCCAGTCACCGGCGCGTGCGAGGGCCTCGGCTACCAAGGTTCGTGCTTCGCGGCGGGTCCGTCGGCGCCAGAACGCCGGCCCTGCCACGGGCAGGAACTCCGGTGCACCCGGGGCGCGGAAGGTCACCACGGCGGCACCGCGCAAGGTCGGATCGATGCCCGCCGTGGCGCTGCCCCAGGACGAGCGCCGGAAAAGCGGTGCCCGCCAACGCGCCGCCAGCGCCGATTCGTGCGCAGACGACTCGCCGAACCAGCGGGACCACCACCGCCGCAGCAAGCCTGGTCGCGGGCGCAGGCGCAGGGCCATGCACCGACCTGCCATCAACACCTGCTCCGCATGCCAGTGGCGCCCGGCCGGCAGCGACTGGACCACGACTCCGTCCAGTTCTCCCGTTCCCGCCATTGGCCAGGATTCATGCAAGGGCGCCCCGCCGAGGACAGCGATGGCCTGCTGATCCACGAATATGCTGCCGTCGCCGAAACACTCCAGCCCCGCCGGCCAGAGACCGTCGCGATCAGTGACCGAGGTCGATGGTGCCGACATGGGCAAGCCCCTCCGTCCTGGTCAGGAAATACTGGCCCAGCCCGCCACGTCCGTGCTGGCGGTTGCTGGCAGCGATGCTGAGGGCGCCGCCAATCGGGCGCGTGACGCGATAAACCTGCACTTGCGTCCACCTTCCGTGGTTGTCGCTTGTCCTCATCTGCAGGCCATCGTACAACGCTGCGGTGCCGGCCGCCTTGGCCTCGGCCGGCGAAAGTGCGAAGAAGTACGCCCCCGGATCATTGGGACGCCCGAACTGCAGGAGCACGGTGCCGGGCTCCAGCACGGTGGTTTGCCAGCGATCTGCCCGACCATAGCGCGGATTGCCCTCCTGGGCACGCACGGCCCGGTTCACGGAGCGATGCGCCTCGACCTTCTGCATCATCCGGCGGAACAACTCGAGGTTCTTGAGCGTTCCGGCCACCGGCATCATCGCGAACGCCTGCTCGGCCGCCTCGCGCGGCTCGCCACGCAGCAGCGAAATCAGGCCATTGAGCCCATCCAGCGCGATGCCGAGAGGCTCGCCGACGCCACTGAGGTCGGCACCGGCCGAGGCGGCATTCAGACCTCCCTGCAGCAGGTCCAGTCGCTCGGCAACGCTGACGGAACCGTCCATCCCGGGGAAGCGCAAGGAAACGCCCGGCCCGATCTCCTGGCGGAACTCCGGATCATCCCAGTCATAGAAGTAACGTCCCTGACCGTTGGTGGGATCGAAGATGAAGCCGTCCTCGACGCAATCGACGGAACCATCCACCGGGCAACTGCCGCCGATGCGCACACCGAAACCACCCGCACCGAAGTAGACCTCGATCTCGATGGCACCGGTTGGGTCGGCAACCGTGTAGGGTGAATTCCAGGCGTAGGCGTAACGGTTCCAGTCCTGCGAACTCGCCCCGGCACCCACCGCGGGATCCGGAGAGAGGAAGCGACCGGTCAGCGGATCCAGCACCCGCCGTCCGAAGTGCACCAGACCGAGGGCATCGAGGTGTGTCTGTCCACCGAATCCACGGCGCGAGTGCTCGGCAATGGCCGTCTGCTCTGCGGCGGTGGGCGGCTGCAGTCCCGCACCCGGCTGCGCGGACAGCCGCGCACCGAAAGGCGAATAGCGCAGGCGGGCGTGCAGGTCCCCGCTGCTGCCGACGAGCGTATCGAGATTGCCGAGCGCGTCGTCCAGCGCATAGCTCACCACGCTGGAGCCATCGGAACGCTTGGTGATCCAGGCGACGGCCCCCTCCGGTCCGATCACGGCCTGGCGCTGGTGCTCGCGGCTGGCGGTGGTCACCCGCTCCATGAAACCGGCGAGATAGCGGGTCGACTCCATCCCCTGGCTGAACTGCGCGAGCTGGCCGAGCAGTTCGCCTGCCGGCCCGTAGGTGAAACGGCTGGCAAGACCGGCCGCCCGGATCACCGCGGGTTGACCATCGATGGTCCAGTCGATCGCCGCACCGTTCCGCGCGATGACCTGACCATCGGCGTCGTAGTCGAAGGTATGTATCCCGGCCTGCAACAGGCGTCCGGGACGTGCCGCGTCGTAGCGGAACAGCCCGATGTCGCTGCGCTCGAGAATGTTGCCTGCCCCGTCGTAGCGGATCGAGAGCGGAACGGCCTCGGGACGGGTGACGCGCACCAGCCGACCCAGGAGGTCGTGCTGGAAGCCCTCGACCCGGCCGCTCACGTCATCCTGACGCGCCAGCAGCAAGCCACGGACATCGAACTCGAACCGCAGGTCCTGCAGGCGCGTGCCATTTGGCGCCTGCACCACCTGCCACTGCGGACGGCCCGTCACGGGATCATGCGCGGCAGTCCGGACGATTCCATTGCCCAGGCGTTCGTCGATCACGTGCCCCTGCGGATCGAAGGCACGCGCCTGCCAGAGCTCTGCCCCGGTTTCACCGTTCCGCAGCGAGACCAGTTGCAGGCCGTCCCAGCCGTGCTGCACCTGCAGGCGTGTCCCATCTGCCGCCGCGGGATACACCAGCGTTGCCAGGCGACCCGCCGCATCGTGGCGGAAGTCGAAGGAGTCTTCCCGCAGCCCGGGCCAGTAGCGCCGTGACAGCCGACCTGCGGCGTCATAGACCCGTCGTTCCGTCCCGCTGGCGGCACTGATTTCGATGAGCCGGCCTGCTTCATGTCGTGCTCCCTCGGTGCCATAGGTCCAGCGCACCTCCTCCGCGGCCGTCACGCGCCGGATGATGCGACCGAGGTTGTCGTACTCGAAATGCCGGCCCTGCCCGCGGGCATTACGCTCGACGACGAGTTGGTCGAGCGCATCAAGCGTGAACTCGCGCCGGCCTGCCACGGCATCCACCAGCGCCGTCTGGCGCCCGAGGCCGTCGTACTCGAAACGGGTGGGCGCGCCGACCGCGTCGACCACCTCCACCAGCCCTGCGGCCGCATAGCGGTAGGTCACCGTGCCCCCGGCCGGGTCGGTGACACTGCGCAAGCGGCCACGGGCATCGCGTCGGAAAACCGCACGCGCACCGGCACCATCCACCACGGTGGTGAGCGCACCGTCGTACTCCACGGTCTCGCGGACGGGCGTGGCGTCGGTACTGGAGCGGGGCCGCTGCACCGCCACCACGCGCCCGTAAGTGTCCCGCTGCAGGCTGAAGGAGGCGGCAGGCAAGCCCGCCCATGCGGGTACCGAAAACGCGGCG
>JBJTPC010000134.1:0-6561 GCA_046074905.1 Gammaproteobacteria bacterium | reverse complement strand
CCGGTACCACCGCCCATGCCGGCCGTGATGAACAGCATGTCGCAGCCCTCGATGAGTTCCACGATGCGGTCGCGGTCCTCCATCGCGGCCTGTCGGCCGACCTCCGGGTCGGCACCCGCGCCGAGACCCTTGGTGATGTTGCAGCCGATCTGCAGCGAAGCCTTCACCTTGCTGTGCTTGAGGGCCTGGGCATCCGTGTTGATGCAGATGAAGTCCACCCCTTCGATGCCGCTACTGACCATGTGCGAGACGGCATTGCCGCCGCCACCGCCCACGCCGAGCACCTTGATGACCGCACTCTGGCTGTAGGCGTCCATCAGTTCAAATGCCATGTTCCTTCTCCTCGCTTTCCCGTGAATCGACCCCGGAGCCGTCCGCGTGGCCCCACCCGCATGCTTCAGAGGTGACCCTGCAGCCAGCCCTTGAGCCGGCCGAGTGCCCCCGCCATCCTTCCTGCCAACGGCGGCATCGCGCCGGGCAGTTCCATGTTCTGTCGCCCGTAGAGCAGCAACCCGACCGCAGTCGCGTACATCGGGTTGCGCACCACGTCCGCCGCTCCCGCCACGCCTGCCGGGATGCCGAGCCGTACCGGCACGTTGAACATTTCCTCGGCCAGGTCTGCCGCGCCCTCCATGCGGGCACTGCCGCCGGTCAGCACGATGCCGGCGGCGATTGCCTCGGCATAACCCGAACGGCGCAGTTCCTCGGCGACGAAGCGGAACAGCTCCTCGTAGCGCTTCTGCACGATCTCGGCGAGCATCTGCCGCGCCAGCCGTCGCGGCGGTCGACCGGCCACGCTCGGTACCTCGATGGTCTCGTCGATGTTGGTCATCTGGCTGAGCGCGCACGCATAGCGGAGCTTGATGTCCTCCGCGTGGGGGGTCGGCGTACGCATCATCACCGCGATGTCGTTGGTCACCTGGTCGCCGGCCAGCGGGATGACCGCGGTGTGGCGCAGCGCGCCCCCGGTGAAGACCGCGATGTCGGTGGTGCCGCCACCGATGTCCACGAGGCAGACGCCCAGCTCCTTCTCGTCCTCGGAAAGCAGGGCGAAACTCGATGCCCAGGGCTCGAGGATGATTTCCTCGACCGCCAGACCGCAGCGCTCCACGCACTTGATCACGTTCTGGGCCGCACTGTCGGCGCAGGTGACGACATGGACCCGCGCCTCCAGGCGAACCCCCGACATGCCGATGGGCTCGCGGATGCCCTCCTGGTTGTCGATGATGTACTCCTGCGGAATGACATGGAGGATGCGCTGGTCCTGCGGCCGGGCCACCGCACCGGCAGCCTCCATCACCCGCGCGATATCCACCGACGAAACTTCCTTGTCGCGGATCGCGACGACGCCGGAGGAGTTCAGGCTGCGCACATGGCTGCCGGCGATGCCCGTGTACACGGCACCCACCTGGACGCCGGTCATCAACTCGGCCTCCTCCACCGCACGCTGGATCGACTGCACGGTCGAGTCGATGTTGACCACGACCCCGCGCTTGAGCCCCCGCGACGGCTGCGACCCGAGGCCGACCACCTCGATGCTGCCGTCGGGCTTCACCTCACCCACCAGCGCCACCACCTTGGAGGTGCCGATGTCGAGGGCGACCACGAGATTGCGTTCAGTACGCTTAGACATCCGATTGTCCTTCCGCAGCTGCGGCGCCTGCCTGGCCGCGCCAGCCGACCGAAAATCCGTTGCTGTAACGCATGTCCACGTAGCGGATGTCGGCCGCACGTGGCTGCACGACCCCGGCCGCGACATCCAGGAAACGCTGGATCCGCTCGTCCACCTGCCGACGCCCGAAGCGGACCTCGACGCCATCCGCCAGTTCGAGCGACCAGGCGCCTCGGGCATCCAGGCGCATCGAGGCGATGCGCAGGTTGCGCTCGCCCAATCGCGACTGCACGGCGAAGAAACGCTGCGCCACCTGCCACTCGCTGCCGGCCGGCCCGGTCAGCAACGGCAACTCCGCGGGTGGATGCTTCACGCCGACCACGAACAGTTCGCCGCGTGCGTTGAGCAGACCGTCCTCACCCCAGCGCGCGGCAGCCACCTGCTCGGTGACTTCCACCACGAGGCCCGAGGGCCATTGGCGACGCAGGCGCGCCCGGTCGACCCAGGGCAAGGCCTCGATTCCGGCACGCAGGCCGCCGAGGTTGGCGGTCACGAAGCCGCCGCGCAGTCCCTCGCGCACGACCTGCTCGATGTCATCGGCGCGCACCCGCTGGAAAGTACCCTCAACACGCACCCGCTCGACCGGGTGGTTCATCATCACCAGGAGCCCGGTCACGACACCGAGAACCGCGAGCGGCCAGGCGCATCGCCCCGCGAGGGCGAACCAGTCGGTTCCTGCCGGCACCTCCGACTGCGCGGCGGCCGCGGCCTGCCGTGCCTTGGCACGGGCACGCCGGGCGAGCCAGCGCTGCAACGGGGCGAAAAGCGGGTTGCTGGACATCAGCGGGTCACCGGTTCACGCGAGAAGGAGGTTTCGAGCACGCGCCAGCACAGCTCCTCGAAGGCGATGCCGGCGACCCGCGCCGACATCGGCACCAGGCTCTTGGCCGTCATGCCGGGCACGGTATTCACCTCGAGCATCAGCGGCACGCCGTCGGCGCCGATCATGAAGTCGACACGACCCCAGCCGCTGCAGCCGATGGCGGTGAATGCCCGCAGCGCCAGGTTCTGCAGTTGCGCCTCGGCGTCGGGCTCGAGGCCACAGGGGCAGTGGTACTGGGTCTCGGTGGAGTGGTACTTCGCCTCGTAGTCATAGAATCCGCGCGGTGTCTCGATGCGGATCGGTGGCAAGGCCGCGCCCTGCAGGACGGGCACGGTGTACTCGCGACCGGTCACCCAGGACTCAGCCACGGCCACCGGGTCGTGCTCCAGGGCGGCTGCCATGGCCGCTGCCATTTGTCCGGCTTCGGTCACATTGGTCATGCCCACCGAACTGCCCTGGGTGGCGGGCTTGAGGATGAGCGGCAATCCCAGCGCCCGCACCACCGCCTGTCCATCGGTACCGGCCACCACCGGCAGCCAGCGCGGCGTGCCGACACCGGTGGCGGCAGCGATCTGCTTGGTCCGCAGCTTGTCCATGCCGATGGCGGAGCCCATCACGCCGCTCCCGGTGTAGGGCAGCCCCAGCCATTCCAGCGCCCCCTGCATGGCGCCATCCTCGCCTCCCGGACCGTGCAGCACGATGAAGACACGATCGAAGCCGGCCCGTGACAGCTCGTCCACGGGCACCTCGGCGGGATCGATGCCGTGCGCATCCACGCCGCGCGAAACCAGCGCATCGAGGACGGCCGCACCGCTGCGCAGCGAAACGGGACGTTCCGCGGCCGTGCCGCCGTAGAGCACCGCGACGCGACCGAATCCGGCGGGATCGGTGATCCGCTGGTAGGCGACGCCGGTGGACTTGAGGAAACTCATGCCGCTTCTCCGAGGATGCGTACTTCGGTGTTGAGCTCGATGCCATGCACGCGCAACACCTCGGCGCGGACGTGGGCGATGAGACCTTCGATGTCGGCCGCCGTTGCCTCGCCCTCGTTGACGATGAAGTTGGCGTGCTTGTGGGAAACGACTGCCCCCCCACGACGGCAGCCCTTCAGCCCGGCGGTCTCGATCAGGCGCGCGGCATGGTCGCCGGCAGGATTGGTGAACGTGGAGCCGCAACTCCACTCGCCGATGGGCTGGGTGTCGCGGCGGCGATCGAGCAGGATCTTGATCTCCTCGTTGGAGGCCTCGGGTCGACGCTCGAAGCGCAACCTCGCACCGAGGAAAGCCTCGTCGGCGGCAGGCGGGACCACGTGGCGGTAACCCCACTGGTATTCGTCGGCGGTGCGGGTCTGCAAGCTGCCGTCCCGGCCGACGACGGTGACTTCCTCGACATGGGGCCAGGTCTCGCCGCCCCAAGCTCCCGCGTTCATCGCCAGCGCACCGCCGAGGGTCCCGGGAATCCCGGCGAAGAAGGCGGCCGGCCCGATTCCCCACTTCACGCACTGCTTGGCGATTCGCGCGCAGGGCACGCCGGCATCGCAGTGGATCGTGTTCTGGCTCAACCGGTCCAGACGGGCAAGCACGCCATGCAGCGCGATGGCCGCTCCACGCAGACCGCCATCACGGACCAGCAAATTGCTGCCGAGGCCAATCCAATGCACCGGGATCTCCCGGGGCAAGGCGCGCAGGAAGGCCCGCAGGTCGGGCAGGTCGCGCGGGACGAACCACCAGTCGACCGGTCCGCCGACATGCCACGAGGTGTGGCGGGACATCGGTTCGTCGGCGCGCAGGCGACCCTGGAAATCAGCCGTCCATTCGAGCGCGGGAGGCAACAGGGACCTGCGTCCGCTCAAGCGGCACCCTCCGCGAGACGCGCCGGCAACTCGTGGGACACGACGCCGATGTGACCGGCACCCATCGTCACCACCACATCACCGGACTGCAGCAGATCGCGCAACGGCAGATGCAACTCCTCGACCCGCGGCACGAACACCGGCTCGACGTGGCCACGCGAACGCACGGCACGACAGATGGCCCGACCGTCGGCGCCCGGAATGGGTGCCTCGCCGGCCGCATAGACTTCGGTCACCAGCAACACATCGGCCGCCGAGAGCACCTGCGCGAAGTCGTCGAGCAGGTCACGCGTGCGGGAGTAACGATGCGGCTGGAACGCCAGGACCAGCCGGCGGCCGGGCCAGCCCTGGCGCACCGCTTCCAGCGTCGCCGCGACCTCGGTCGGGTGATGACCATAGTCATCGACGAGCGTCACCATGCCATGCGGCGTCGCCACATCGCCCAGTTGCTGCAGGCGTCGGTCGATACCCTGGAACTGTGCCAGCGCACGCACGATGGCCTCGTCCGGCACCTCGAGCTCCGTGGCCACGGCGATTGCCGCCAGCGCATTCAGGACATTGTGCCGGCCCGGCAGATTCAAGGTGACCTGCAGCGGCGCCGCGCCGGCACGGAGGACGCGGAAACGCGACTGCAGTCCGCGGCGCTCGATGTCGACTGCACGGAAGTCCGCATCGGCATCGATGCCGTAGGTCACGAACGGTCGCGACAGCTCGGCACGGATTCCGGCGAGGTGGCGGTCCTCGGCACAGAGGATGGCCAGACCCCAGAAAGGCAGGTTGAGCAGGAAGTCGACGAAGCTGTGCTTGAGACGCTCGAAGTCGCCGTCGTGGGTCGACAAATGGTCATTGTCGATGTTGGTGACGATGGCCATCACCGGCTGCAGGTGGATGAAGGAGGCATCACTCTCGTCGGCCTCGGCCACGAGGTACTGCCCGCGACCGAGGCGGGCGTTGGCGTCGGCGCTCTTCAGGCGACCACCGATGACGAACGTGGGATCCAGCCCGCCCTCCGCGAGCACGCTCGCCACCAGGCTGGTGGTGGTGGTCTTGCCATGCGTCCCGGCGACCGCGATTCCGGAACGGAAGCGCATCAACTCGGCCAGCATCTCGGCACGCTTGACCACCGGCACGCGGCGCGCCAGCGCTGCGGCCACCTCGGGATTCTCGCGGTTGATCGCACTCGAGACGACCACGACGTCGACGCCATCGACATTCGCCGCCGCATGCCCGAGCAGGATCCGCGCTCCCTGGCGTTCCAGGCGCTCGGTCACGGCATTGGTCTTGAGATCCGACCCCTGAACGGCATAACCCTGCGTCAACAGGACCTCGGCGATGCCGCCCATGCCGGCACCCCCGATGCCGACAAAATGGATGCGCTGGATGCGCCGCATGCGGTCCCTCATCGACGAGCCTCCTCGAGGCAGATATCAGCCACCCGCGCGGCGGCATCGGTCACGGCGACGGACCGCGCGGACTCGGCCATGCGCAGCCATGCACGCCGTCCGGCAACCAGCACTTCCTGCAGGGAATTCGCCAGGCCCTCGGCCGACAGTCCACGCTCGTCGATGCAGCGGGCGGCGCCGACCGCGACGAGCCATCGCGCGTTGGCAGTCTGGTGGTCGTCCACCGCCGTCGGCAGGGGCAGGAGAAGCGCCCCCACGCCGGCCGCGGCCAACTCGGTCACGGTCAAGGCGCCGGCACGGCAGACCACCAGATCGGCGGCCGCATACGCAGCGGCCATGTCGTCGATGAATTCCTCGACCGTCGCCGCCACCCCAGCCTGGGCGTAGGCCTCGCGTACCGCGTCCACCCGCGCGGTACCCCGTCCCGCCTGGTGCAGGACGACCGGACGCAGTTCGGCGGGCAAGCGACCGAGGGCCATCGGCAGCAGACGATTGAGCGTGGCAGCGCCCTGGCTGCCACCAAAGACGAACAATCGCGCCGGGCCCTCGCGCCCCGCGAAGCGCGCAGCGGGCGGCGCCAGGCCAGCGATCACCGCACGCACCGGATTGCCGGTGACGCCCACGGTCGCCGCCGCGAAAGCACCCGGAAAGGCCGCAAGCACACGCGCCGCGATTCGGGCCAATACCCGGTTGGTCAGGCCCGCCACCGCATTCTGCTCGTGGATCACCAGCGGAACACCCACCAGGCGGGCTGCCAGCCCACCGGGTCCGGCGACGAACCCACCAAGACCGAGTACCACCGCCGGACGAC
>JBJTPC010000133.1:0-8356 GCA_046074905.1 Gammaproteobacteria bacterium | reverse complement strand
CTCGATGAGCCGACTGCCCTGCAGCGGCAAGGTCAGGGGATCGAGCGGCAGGCTGCCGACATCACGCATGGAATTTCGGCTCCGGGAGTGTCGCGACCCAGCGCTTCAAGCCCGCATAGAGCCGCTCGCTCCAATACGCGTGGACCGTGGTGCACGTTTCCTCTGGCAACCCGAGGACGGGCTCGGCCGCCAGCAGGGCCGCAGCATCGGGGAATACCCGTGCCAGACAAGGCTCCGCGCCTTCACCGGGCACCGGCCCCCAACCCCGTTCGTACACCGGCAAGATGTCCTTGCCTGCCAAGGTGGCAAGACCGGTCCGCAAGGCCGTCGGCAAGGGCCTCGACCCGAGAACACCGATACGCCAATCCCGCAGCAGCGCCTCAAGCGCACACCTCGCCTCGGCGTGACCCTCCTCGCCCTCGGGGATCGGCAGGAACAGCTCGACGTCGGGGGACAGGAGATGGATGGGGCGGGCGCCTGCCACCTGGCGTTCGAGGAGCATGCGGACCCAGAACCGCGCCAACTTCTCGACACGGAGCTCGCCGTTGCCGTCCACCAGCCGGGAGGCAGTCAGCTCCACCCGCTCACCGGTCGCCTGCAGCGACAAGCCCCGCGTCATCACGGCCGTCAGCGGCTCGACGCGGCTTTCAGCCCAGGCCCGGCCGGAAGCACCCAGCGGCAACCGACCGGCGCGGGTGAGCGACCGGAGCGACTCACGAACCCTGAGAGCAATCTGCGCTGCGTCGGGGACGCCTGCTTCGGCAATCACGGCGCGCTGCACCGCCTGCATCACCTCCTCCGTCAGGGACCAGGCTTCGAGTCCTTCGACAACGAAAGGCTCCTCGTCCCGCAGTGCATCCGCCAGCGGCATGAAGCGCACCTTCAAGCGCTGGCGGAAGTACTCGCTGACCGGGTTCCTCAGGAACCGGAACAAGGCTTCTTCATCCGGCGGTTCAACTGACTCTTCGCCCGGTGACGGGAGTGCGGGGGTAGCGCGCTCTGGCCGATGCCCGTGATGGGCTGCCTGCCACTCGCGGGCATAGGTGAACAGTCGGGGCGTATCCGGTGTCTTCCCGCTATCCACGAAGTAGCGGGAACTGAAAGGCTGCAAGGGGTGGACCGTGGTGCGTGCCGCTACCGCGCTCTCACCCCAACCCTGCTGGAGGTAATCGCGCAATTGGGCGACCAGCACGGAGGGCGGCTGTTCGCTGTCATCCCGCTGGCTGCGGCCTGACCAACTGACGTAAAGGAGATCGCGCGCGGACAGCAACGCATCCAGCATCAACTGCCGGTCGTCGTCCCGGGCGGATCGGTCCCCGGGGCGTTGCAGGCCGGACCGAGCCATCAGGTCGAAGTCGGCACGCATCACGCGGCGCGGATAGTCGGCCTCGTTCATGCCGAGCAGGCACACCACGCGGAAAGGCACGGCCCGCAACGGCAGCAGGGTGCAGAACGTGACCCCGCCCGAGCGGAAGCGGCGGGGAAGGCCCGGATCGTCCACTTCGGCCAGCCAGGCTTCGCGGACCACGGCGAGATCGACCGGTTCCGTGAAGCCGGCGTCGTTGCAGGCCTCCAGCCAGCGTGCCATGGCCTCGTCGAGAGCCAGTTCCAGTGCGCGATCCGCGGTGGAGACGCTGCAGAACAGGGCCGCACGCAGGTCGGCCAACTCGGCACGCCAGGCCTCTGGGGTCCGGTCTTCCCGGGATACCTGCCACCAGCGGTCGATGGCGGTCACCAGTTCGACCAGGGGTCCCAGACGCTGTGCCTCCAACCCGCCCACCTCGGGGCACGCCTCGATGCCCGCGAATTCACCGTCACCGATGGCGTAGCCCAGCAGCAGGCGGCGGAGGCCGAACCACCAACTGTTCTGGTCGCCCGCCATTGCCAGACCGAGGGCCGCACGCTGCTGCTGGTGGAGACCCCAGCGGACACCGGCCTGCTCCAGCCAGCGCTGCAGGATCGGGACATCTTCATCGACGAACCCGAAACGGGCCCGGACCGCGACGATATCCAGCAAGGCCCGCAAGCCCGAGAGGGTGAACCGCTCGGTTCGTGCGCCCAGCAGCCACTCCAACGCAATGAGCAATGGCGACCGGCCACGGTCACGCAGATCGGCGATGCGGTAGGGAATATGCCGGGCGTCCCCGGTACGCTCATGCTGGCCGAACACCGCGCGGATGGCGGGCTCGAACAGCGCCACGTCCGGCATCATCACGACCACCTCGCGCGGCGCGAGGGGGCCTTGCACCGTCCCGGTCGCGAACAGTCGCAGGAGCTGGTCGTGCAGGACCTCGACCTCCCGCTGGGGATGATGGGCGATGTGGAAGACGATCGACTGGTCGGACAAGCGCGGCGATTCCGGTGGATCTTCCGCAAGCGGCTTGAGTTCCCGGATGCGTGCCTGGACCTGCGTCAGCCAGGGTGCTTCCGCCTCGACCCCGCCGTCATCGAAGAAATCGATCCGGCGGTCCCCGAACCGGGCCCGGGTCACGGCGGTATCGTCGTAGTGATCAAGGAGACGGAGGAAGTCGCGCGCCTGTCGACCCCAGGCGGCGAGCAAGGGATGACCGTGCGGAGCCAGCTCGGCCAGCGGCAGGTCGGAGGGCGGCATGCCAGGTCGCGGCGCCTGTCGTCGACGCGTCGCCCGCAGAAGTTCGCCATCGGGAAGTAGATCTGCCCAGTAGTGACGGCAGGGGTTGGGCACCGCCATCAGGACCTGACTGCCCCGGGCCAGACCGGCAATGGCCTCCAGGGATTGCTGCGGGACATGGGTCGTCCCGAAGACCACCACCCGCCTTGGCAACTGCGACGGCCAGGGCGCACCAGGCACGCCGCATGCCGCCAGCCGTTGCAGGAACTCCCGATGGATCGCGGGACGGGACAATCCGCGCTGCGCCGCGGCGAGCGAGGCCAGTATCTCCCGCCACAGGGCAGGCTGCCAGGCATCGGCAATCGGCACCGGGACAATGCCAGCTTGCTCCGACGGCAAACGACGCAGCACCTCCCTGCCCGCTTCCCAATCCTCGAGCCAGTCGCCACGGTGAACCTGGTACTGATCGAGGAGATCCGCAAGACGTTGCGCCAGTTGGAGACGCCGGGACGCCGAGCCCTCTGTCAGAAACCGGACCAGCGGCGCGAAGGCGGCGGGGTGGTCATCGAGCCATTGCGGCAGGCGGGCCATCAGGCGCCAGGTCAGCGGTGCCTTGTCGAGGGGTGAGCGCGGTGGCACCGACGCCGGTCCGAGGACCGCTCGATACGCCCGCCAAAGAAACCTTGCCGGCAACTCGACGCGCAGGGCGGCGCTGATACCCTCGCTCTCTGCCAGTTGCATGCGCACCCATTCCCCCATGCCCTGGCTCTGCACGAGCAGGGTCTCGGTCTCGAGGGGCTGCAGGGGCTGCTCGCGGAGCCATCCCGCGACCGCGGCGAGGAGGTCCTCGAGTCGGTTGCCGTGCAGGACGATGAGGCCGGGGGTAAGCATGGCGCCAAGAATCGCACGACGCAGGCTCAGGGAGTGAGCCCGGGACCCACCTGTGGGAGAATCCCGCTCATGAGCACACTGACCTCGGGCCAGCCCAACGTGCTGGTCATCATGTACGACCAGATGGCCGCCTCGGCCTTGCGCTGTTACGGCAACCCGGTTACCCGCACGCCCCATATCGACCGACTGGCGGCCGAGGGCGTGGTCTTCGAGAACGCCTACTGCAACAGCCCGCTGTGCACGCCGGCGCGCTATTGCCTGATGACGGGCCAGCTGCCGACGACTACCGGGGGCTACGATAATGCAGCGTACCTCCCGAGCACGGTGCCGACGGTCGCTCACTACCTGCGGGGTGCCGGGTATCGCACCGCCTTGAGCGGCAAGATGCATTTCGTCGGTCCGGACCAGTTGCATGGCTTCGAGGAACGCCGGACCACTGACATCTACCCGGCCGACTTCGGCTGGACTCCCGACTGGACCCGCTTCGAGGAGCGCATCGACTGGTGGTACCACAACATGTCGAGCGTCACCGGCGCCGGCGTGGCGGAGGTGACGAACCAGCTCCTCTACGACGACGAGGTGGGAAATTCGGCTATCCGTGCCCTGCATGATGCTGCCCGCGCCGACGACGGCAGGCCGTTCTTCCTCGTCGCCAGCTTCACCCATCCGCACGACCCGTACGTCACCCGGCGCAAGTACTGGGATCTTTATGCCGACGCGGAGATTCCCCTGCCACGCACGGGCCTGGCGACCACCCCGCACCCGCATACCCGACGACTGATGCATGTCAGCGACATGGCCAATGCGACCATCAACGAGGATGATGTCCGTCGGGCGCGTCGCGCCTATTACGGCAATATCTCCTACGTCGACGAGTGGACAGGCCGACTGCTTGCGACGCTGGCGGACCTCCGCTTGCGCAACGACACCGTGGTGATGCTGGTGGCCGACCATGGCGATCTGCTCGGCGAGCACGGGCTCTGGTACAAGATGAGCTTCTTCGAGGATGCCGTGCGCATACCGCTGGTGGTGCATGCCCCGCAGCGCTTTTCTGCCGGGCGCATCGCCGCGCCCGTCTCACTCGTTGATGTGCTGCCGACCTTGGCCGAGATTGCAGGGGCACCACCGCCCGTCCAGCCCTTGGCGGGAACCAGCCTCGTCCCGCTACTGACGGGCGCGGACGATGGCATCGCCCGCGAGGTGGTCGGCGAATACATGGCGGAGGGCTCGATAGCCCCCATCGTGATGCTCCGGCGCGGCGACTGGAAGTTCATCCACTCACCCGGGGATCCGGACCAACTGTTCCATCTCGGCAACGATCCCGACGAACTGCACGACCTCGCAGCGGATGCCGCACACGCGAAAACCGTCACGGACTTTCGTGACGAGGTGGCTGCCAGGTGGGATCTCGACGCAGTCACCGATCGCGTCCTCGCCAGCCAACGCGAGCGACATTTCATCACGGCCGCATTGCGCCAGGGTCGCTTCACTCCCTGGGAATTCACGCCACCGCGCGACGGGGGGCTCGAGTACATGCGCAACCACCTGGACCTCAACGAAGTCGAGCGCCTGGCGCGCTGGCCGCGATGAAGCCGTGAACGCGCTGTGTAGCGCAGCGCACCGATAGCCAGCCACTCGACCGACTAGAAATGTGACCGTGACCACAGGAGGTGGTCACGGTCAGGTCCGGGTGTGGCCAGTGACTGTGGCGACGCAATGGAACGCCGCTGCAGAAATCGGGCAAAGTGGTATCGGTTGCAGCAAAAGCGGATTTTCGAGTTCTGCCGGATTTTTCATATGCAACGCCAATTCGCTGGAAACTCACCCCAGTAAGACCTGAATCTTGAAACACCCGAAACACAAGGAAGGGTCAAGAAAATGGTGCATGTACTGCCGTCGACGATGACTGAACCCCGCCGCAACGCCCTGCTGGCCGCGATGCCCGATGGCGAATTCTCGCGGTGGAAGCCCTGTCTGGAGCCGGTCGAGCTGCGCGCGGGACAAATGTTGTTCGATGCCGGCGCCAAGGTGAACCATCTCTATTTCCCCACCACGGCAATCATCGTGCTGCTCAACACCATGGCCGACGGCGGCTCCGCCGAGTCCTCGGTGGTAGGACGGGATGGGCTCGCCGGGGTATCGTTGCTGATGGGTGGCGAGAGCAGCACAGACGCGACGCTGGTGCTCTGCGCGGGCTCGGCGCTGCGCATCCGTGCCCCCTCCGCCCTCGCCGAGTTCAATCGCGGCGGTGCCGTCCTGCACCTCTTCCTGCGGTACACGCAGGCGCTGATCACGCAGATGTCGCAGACCGTGGTATGCAACCGGCACCACTCGGTCGAGCAGCAACTCTGCCGCTGGCTGCTCAGCATCCTCGACCGCAGCCTCGGTCACGAAATCCTCATGACGCACGAAACGATCGCCAACATGCTCGGCGTGCGCCGCGAGGGGATCACCGAGGCCGCCGGTCGCCTCGCTCACGCAGGGCTCATCCGCTACCGCCGGGGTCACATCTCGGTGGTGAACCGGGACGGCCTCGAGCGCCGCTCGTGCGAGTGCTACGGCGTGGTTCGGAAGGAGTACCAACGCCTCGTTCCGGCGTCTCTTCCCCAGGTCAGGCCGAGACTCGCCGCGGTGACCTAGAGCGCGATTCGCGCGATCGTCAATCCAGGCTGCCGCAGCGCCACCCCGTGGGGGAAACCGGCAGCGGCCGGAACCGGCGTGCTCAACCGAGCAGCAGCACGCCCCGCGCAAGCAAGTAACCCAGCAGACCGCCGACCAGCACGTCGCTCGGATAATGCAAGCCGAGAATGACCCGCGAGGCAGCCACCAGCACGGCGAAGGGAACGAGCAGGGCCGCCAGCGACGGAAAGGCACTGATGGCGACGGTCGCGAACGCCACCGCATGCAGCGTGTGGCCTGAGGGAAAGCTGTATCGGTCCAGGGGCGGCATGGCGCAATCGATTCCGACCAGGCCGATGTATGGACGCTCGCGCACCAGGCGGTTCTTGAGGAGTCGGTACACCATCAGCCCGAGTGCGCCCACGATAGCCATGCGCAGGGTCGCCTGCAGGCCCTCGGCGCCATGCAGCAATGGCAGGCCTACCATCAGCGTGTACCAGAGTACGCCATCGCCCAGTCGGCTCACCGCCCTGAACAGCCAGCGCATGAAGCGCTTGCGTGCAGCGGCATTGGCCATCAGGCAGAGGCGTCGTTCCGCCTGATCGGCACGGGCGAACAGCAGCGAGGACTGGATCATGCGGCAGGACTCCCGGTGGGTGCTTGAGCTGGTTGATTTTCGGCGGGTGCATCCGGCCGGTGAGCGCTGATGTTTCCGTCGATGACGCGCTCGTAGAGCGCCACCAGGCGACTTGCCATCGAGGCTGACGACCAACCACGCGCATCCGCGATGGCCAGAGGCGAGAGCGTCTCGCGCAGATTGCGATCGCGGAGCACCCGGGAAACCGCCTCGGCGAAGGCGTCCTCGTTCTCCGGAGACACGATGGCCCCATGGACCCCTGCGAGAACATCCGCCGTTCCCATCACCGCCGTGGAGACCACCGGTGTTCCCTGCGCCATCGCCTCGAGCAGTACCAGTCCCTGGGTCTCCGTTCGGGAAGCGAACACGAAGACATCGGCCGCACGGTAGCAATCCCGCAGCGCGTTTTGCCGGTCCAGATAACCGACGAAGGAAATGGATTGCCCCAGGCCCAGTGCCGACACCAAACGACGCAGATGACTTTCCGCCGGACCCTCCCCGGCAACCAGCAAGAGCGCATCGGGACAACGGCGCAGCAAGTTGCCCCACATCCGCACCAGGAAGTCGATGTTCTTCTCGTGGGCCACCCGGCCGACGAACAGGGCCAGCGGACGCCCGGCAGCGATGCCGTGCAGGGCCCGGAACCTGTCGCCCTCACCCGGCACGAATGCACTGGCAGGCAACCCGGTCGGCAGGACTTCGATGGGAGTGCGCACACCATACTCCAACAACGCATCCGCCATCTGCCGCGAGGGCGAAATCAACTGCTGTACCTGGTGACATTGCGATACCGTCACCCTGCGCGCGAATCGACGGGTGAGGCTCGCGGGCAAGCCGGGCACGTAATGGTGGAGATAGTGCTCGAAATAGGTATGGTAAGACTCCACGACCGGGGCGCGGAGCCGGCGGGCCAGGCGCAACCCGGCGTAATGAGCGGCAAAGGGCGTCTGCACGTGAATGATGTCGATATCGCCGGGCTGCAGTGCCGAACCCCATTGCTGCAGGGCACACATGCTCAGCAGCCGATCTTCGGGATCCCGGGGGATGCGCCGCGACGGCAGGCGGAACAACGATTCATCATCGACCGTTTCCGCCGGGTACTCCGGTGCCACGAGCAGGCAATCGTGTCCCGACGCCATCAGGTCGGCGCGATAGGTCTGGATGGATGTCGAGACACCATTGACCCGTGGAAAGTAAACGTCCGAGACCATCAGAATCCGCATCGGCGAGGCATCCAACGTCCGTCCCGGGAGAGCAGCTTGCGGAAACCACGTTGCGTTCTTGTGGCGACGACATGTCAGCGACGTGACACCAACGCACGGATTGACGCTATGCTGCTGGGAGAATTGCAGCCGGAGAGATTGCCGTGATGCCCATGCGAACTTTGGAAGAGCGCCTCCGGGAACTCGAATCCCGGACCGAAATCGGGGAGCTGGTGGCCCGCTACGGACTGGTGATGGACAACCGCGACATGGCCGCCATGCCGTCCCTGTTCACGCACGACGTGCGTATCCGCTCCGGGGACGGCGTGATGGACTCGCAGGGTCGCGAAGCGGCAATCGAGTTGTTTCGCGGTCGTTTCAAGGTACTGGGACCGTCCAACCACTTCACGCATGACC
>JBJTPC010000132.1:0-3997 GCA_046074905.1 Gammaproteobacteria bacterium | reverse complement strand
GCACGTGGGCGGGTGTGACGCCGGCTGGCGCCCGGTCGCGGGCGTGGCGATCCCGAGCAACTGACGAGCGATGGCGGCTTCGCGGCACAGGAGAGCCGGGATGGCTCGACCCTGTTCTTCACCCGTCCCGATCGACCCGGCCTCTGGGCACGGCCGACGGGCACCCCGGGCGATGACTTGCTGGTGGCCCGCGAGCCGATGGTGCCTGACCACTCCCAGTGGGCCGTCGCCGGCGATGCGCTCTACGTCGTTGCGCGCGAGGATGCCGTGGAGGGACACCGCGCTGCCGGCATCACCCGCCTGGTGCGCATCGATTGGCCGTCGCGCACGCGGACGGAACTCCGCGCCCTGGCGCGATTGTCAGGTCGTGGCTCGCTCGGCGTTTCCCCGGATGGCAGCCGGTTGCTGTTCTCGCAGACCGCTCGCCGCGAGACCGACCTGATGACTTCGCGGATGGAGTAGGTCGGAATCCCGGGGACTGCCCGCGGGTTTGCGCGGCTAGCGCCACCACAGTTTGGTGGTCGCGGCATCATGGCCGCCGTCGCGGGGACGGGTGGCATCCACCACCAACGGCAGACCGACGGTGGCCAGTCCCTCCAGGGCACGGCCGTCGAGCGCGGCGTCACGCACGCACAGGAAACGCAGCCCGGCGGCCACCGCTGCACGGGCCTCCACGAGGGTCGAGCACTCGACCCCGGCCAGCACCGCGGGTGGCAGCGGGCGCGGCCGGGCACTCGCGGACCACACCACCCCGTCGACGAGTCCGGCCTCGGCAGCGGCGATCTGGGCATCGCCGACGAGCAGTACGTCACCCCGTCCCCGGACTTCATCGATGACTGCCCGGACATCGGCGGCATCGAAATCCCAGTCGCCGTCCAGCCACCAACCCAACCGTTCGCGCGAGCGTGGCGCCCGCGCGGCGCGCGCACGCAGGGTGTCAGGCGTGGTGGCGCGGGCCAGCACCGCGGGCAAGCGCAGCGCAGTGACCAGCGGACCATCGGCCTCGAGCAGGTCCACGGTCTCGAGTTCCTCGGGCGTCACCCAGCGCAGGGCCTGGCCGTCCAGTCCAGCGGGCATCCCGCGCCACGCCGTCACCACCCAGGCATCGATCAGCACACGCCGCGGCAACTCTCCGGCAACGCCGGCCGGGTACTCGTGGCGCACCTTCAGCAAGGGACGGGCATCCGTCACCTCGATGCCGAGTTCCTCTTGCAGCTCGCGGTGGAGACCCTGTTGCGGGCGCTCGGCTGGATGCTTCTTGCCGCCGGGGAACTCCCACTTGCCGGCATGCGCCTTGCCGGCGGGCCGTTGGGCAATCAGCACGCGGCCGTCCCGGCCGACCAGAGCCCCGGCCAGCACGTGGATTTCCGGACTTGCGCCGGCGGCCGCGGACTCCGCCATGGGAATCAGCGGATCTCGGTGAGAAAGCGCTCGAGCGGGCGGCGCACCTTCTTGAGGTTGGCCAGCCAGTCACCCTCGGCATCGCGATAACCGAGCGGCAGCAAGGTCACGCTGCGCAGGCCACGGGCACGCAGCCCGAGGATGTCATCGACCGCCGCCGGGTCGAAACCCTCCATCGGCGTGCAATCCACCTGTTCGGCGGCGGCCGCGATGAGCGCAGCGGCGAAGCCGATGTAGGCCTGGCGCGCGGCATGCTCGAAATTCGTTTCCGGATCACGTGCCGGATACATCCCCAACAGCATGTTGCGATAGGCCTCGCCACCTTCGCTGACGAAGCCGCGTTCGGCGTTCATCTGGTCGAAGCAGGCATTGATGCGCTCGGCGGTGTAATGGTCCCAGGCGGCGAAAACCAAGACGTGCGACCCTTCGGTCAGTTGCACCTGACCATGCGCGGCCGCCTGCAGCCGCGCGCGGACCGCGGGCGCGGTGACCAGCACGACCTCGAACGGCTGCAAGCCGCTGGAGGTGGGCGCGAGCCGCGCCGCCTCGATGATCCGTGCGACCTTCTCCTCCGGCACCGCGCGCGCGGGATCCATCTTCTTGGTGGCATACCGCCAGCGCAGGAGGTCGAGGATATCCATGAAAGCTTCTCCGGAAAGAGCGCCGTGAGGGCGCTCAGATCATCCCGTGGCAGTGCTTGAACTTGCGTCCCGAACCGCAAGGGCAGGGCTCGTTGCGACCGATGCGCGGGAACTCGTTCCGCACCGTCTGGTGCGCAGGGGCCGCAACGGGCTGTGGGGGTGCCGCTGCCAACGCCGCCGCATCCTCCGCGCTGGTCCCGACGGGCGGTGGCGCGGCGTGCTGGAACTGCATCTGGCGAGCCAGACGCTCCGCCCGTTCCCGCTCCTCGCGCTCGATCTCTTCCTCGCTGCGCACCTGCAAGCGCTGCAGCAGCGTGACCGTGTCGAAGCGGATCCGCTCGAGCATGGCGGTGAACAACTCGAAGGCCTCGCGCTTGTATTCCTGCTTCGGGTTCTTCTGCGCATAACTGCGCAGGAAGATGCCCTGGCGCATGTAGTCCATCGCCGCCAGATGCTCGCGCCAGTGCGTATCGAGCATCTGCATCATGACGCTCTTCTCGATATGGCGCAGGGTGGGTGCTCCCACCTGCTGCTCCTTGGCCTGGTAATCCGCCACGAGCATTCCGACCACGTGATCGATCAGATGCTCGCCGCGACGGGTCGTGTCCTCCGCCATCCAGGCCTTCACGTCGAGATCGACGCCGAAGTCCTTCAGCAGCGCCTTGCCGGCCCCCTCGGGATCCCACTGCGCCTCGATGCTCTCGGGCGGGATGTGCGCCTGTACGGTATTCGTGACCACGTCGCGGCGCAGGTCGGCGATGACCTCGGCAACGTCCTCGGACTTCTGCAACTCGAAGCGCTGGGCGTAGACCACCTTGCGCTGGTCGTTCGCGACGTCGTCGTACTCGAGCAGATTCTTGCGCAAGTCGAAGTTGTAGGCCTCAACCTTGCGCTGCGCCCGCTCGATCTGGCGGGTCAGCAGGGCACTCTCGATCGCCTCGCCGGGCCGCATGCCGACGCGCGACAGCAGCGCCTTCATGCGCACCGGGTCGCCGAAGATGCGCATGAGGTTGTCCTCGAGCGACAGGTAGAAGCGGCTCGAGCCCGGGTCTCCCTGGCGACCGGAACGGCCGCGCAACTGGTTGTCGATACGGCGGCTCTCGTGACGCTCGGTACCGATGATGTGCAGGCCACCGGCGGCGAGCACCTGGTCATGGCGCTCCTGCCATGCGGCGCGGAGGGCAGTGACCGCAGCCTCATCCAGCTCCCCGGCCTGTGTCTTCTCGACCTCGAAATTGCCACCCAGCACGATGTCGGTACCACGTCCCGCCATGTTGGTGGCGATGGTCACGGCGTCCGGTCGGCCGGCCTCGGCGACGATGAGCGCCTCGCGGTCATGCTGCTTGGCGTTCAGCACCTCGTGCGGGATACCCTCCTTGCGGAGCAGGGCCGCTAGTTCCTCGGAGGCCTCGATCGATGCGGTGCCGACCAGCACCGGCTGGTGACGCTCCCGGCACTCGCGAATGTCCTCGATGATTGCCGCGAACTTGTCGGCCTGCGTGAGGTAGACCAGATCCGAGTGGTCCTTGCGGACGGTCGGGCGATGCGTCGGGATGACCACCACCTCGAGACCGTAGATCTGCTGGAACTCGAAGGCCTCGGTATCGGCCGTTCCCGTCATGCCTGCCAGCTTGCCGTACATCCGGAAGTAGTTCTGGAAGGTGATCGAGGCGACCGTCTGGTTTTCCTCGCGGATTCGCACCCCTTCCTTCGCCTCGACCGCCTGGTGGAGACCATCGGACCAGCGGCGGCCCGGCATGGTGCGGCCAGTGAACTCGTCGACGATGATGACCTCGCCGTTGCGCACGATGTACTCGACGTCGCGCCGGTACAGCGAATGGGCGCGCAGCGCGGCACCGAGATGATGCATCAGCCGGATGTTGGCGGCGTCATAGAGGCTCTCGCCCTCGCGCAACAGCCCCTCGGCGACGAACAGGCCTTCGACCGACTCGTGG
>JBJTPC010000131.1:0-2320 GCA_046074905.1 Gammaproteobacteria bacterium | reverse complement strand
CGAGTTCAGCGAAATACGCCTCGCGTCCCGGCAGCCAACGCACCAGTTCTACCGGCAGCGGCACCAGTTGCAACAATGGCAAGGCCAACAAGACGAACGGCAAGAACCAGAATGCCCAGCGTGACGCGGCAGTGGTCAACGGGGAATGCCACTGCCGCCAGCCGGCCCAGGCGATCAATACCAGCGCCGGAACCGTGAGCAGGCGGTCCCCGAACCAGCCGGGACCGCCGCCCAACAGCAGCGCCGCGAGAAGCAGCGCTGCCGTGGCCCATACCATCATCCGCTCCCGTCCGAGTTACGGCGAGGGATGCGAGCGGCAAGTGCCCGTCAAGGACACGGTGCGGTTGCCGCCATTGGAGTTGACGGTCATCGTCGCCGTGCGCTGCGTCCTGCCAGTCGGGCTGAACTTCACGACGATGTTGCAGGCAGCACCGGGCGTGAAGGGAACAGGGCAGGCATTGGTTTGGCTGAAGAAGGGACCACCCGACCCGGTGAAGGTGATGGCGCCCAGCACCACATTCGCCGTACCCGTATTCGAGGCCGTGATCGGGAAGAACACCGGGCCACCGTAAGGCGTGCTGCAAGTCAGCGTTGCGCGCGTTGGCGAGAGCGTCAGCACCGGCGTCGGGGTCGTGGCAGTACCCGTCAGCGACACGGCAAAACCCGTGGTGGAGACATTGGTATAGATCCGAAGCGTTCCCGTCTTGGAGCCAGTCGTGGTGGGCGTGAAGGTGACACCGACCACACAGCTCTGTCCCTGTGCCAGCGAGCCGGTGCACTGTTGCGGCACCGCAAATCCGGCACCGCCCGTCTGCGTGGAGATCGACTGGGGCGCGGTGAACGTCAAGGTACCCAAGCCATTGTTGGTGACGGTCACGAAGCGCGGCCCACTGGTGGTATTCAGCCCCACGCTGCCGAAGGCGAGCGACGTCGGTGCCACGGCGAGCACTGCCACGGGAGCCGTGCCCGTGCCGGTCAGCGTCTTGGTGAACAAACCGCCGGGCACGTTGGTGGCATTGGTCGATATGCTCAAGAGTGCCTGCAGTGCGCCCTGTGCCTGCGGGCGGAAGGTTACACGGACCGTGCAGCTGGCTCGGCGGGCCAGCGTACTGCCACAGCCGTTGGAGAGCACGAAAGAGCCCGCATTGGCACCGGTGATATTGATGGAGACCAGTCTCAAGGTCACATTGGTGGCGCTGCTGTTGGTGATGGTCACCGTCTGCGCGGCACTCGACGAACCCTGCGCGATGCTCCCGAAATTCAACGTCGTGGCGGTCGGCGTCACCGACGCCGTCTGCGCACTGGCCGGTGCTGCAAAGAACATCGCCCAGAACACCACCATCAGTCGCACCACCCATCGGGTGGCTTTCTGGCGTTCACTTAAACCCTGTATCACGTCCATGGTCGTACCCTTCCCTTTCCCCGTTGTTGATCGATTCATTACTCGTCGGATTCATCACTGCGGTGCCGTTCGAGGCTCCAAGCGGAGGTCATCGAACCAGGCGGTGCCGTAAGCCTGCGTCTCGGCGGCGATGCGTGCCGCCAGTTCCAGGCGCAAGGTGACTGCCGGACAACCGGCAGACACATCGAACGCGAATTGCGCTTCGCGCCAGGCGGACTGCCCCGCCATCAGCGGCGAAGCGCCCAATTCCTGACCGACAGATCCCGACCCTGCACATACCGCGACCCAACGCAGACCGCGCGGTGTCGTCAGGCCGTCAAGCTGATACGCCCAGTGCAGAACGTGCTGCCCCGGCGCCAGCAGTACCGTCTGCTGCACGCCGTTGAATGCCGCGCGGGTACCCAGGAACTGCACGCGCAACGCCTGTCCGCTGCGACCGGCGACCGGTGCGCGCGTTACTTGCACGCCGGCGGGCGCCCGCAACGTCCAATCGAAGGGTGGCAACCCCGGCTCGGTCTCGAAGCCGCCATTGACGATGCCGCGGTCCGTCCCAGTCACTGGATCAACCCCTGGATCAGCCACCGAACCACTCAACGAACCCGCCACCGAACCAGCCACCGACCCACTCGCCGAACCCGCTGACGGACCAGAGGCTCGCCCGCCCGATACAGGCTCGCTGCTGCGTTCCCGCCACCGCGCGTAAGCCTCATCCCAGCGACCGTCGGCCACCAGTCGGGAGAGCCACACCGTGGTTTCACCGGGCGAGAGGCGGCGCATGGCAGAAAACAGCGCATCCACCGACGCGCTCTCGGTGGCATTGGTGGCGTAGTGCGTCAGGAAGGCCTCGCGCCACACGGGCGGCTCCTCCGCCAGCGGCGCCAGTACGGGCAGCATCGCCGCGCGTACTGCCGGTTCTGC